>CAIJTL010000179.1 GCA_903823545.1 uncultured Planctomycetaceae bacterium | reverse complement strand
TGTCGTTCGCAAACAACAACAGTCGATTGTTTTCAACATCCGCATCCACTTTGAACTTGTCGCCGCCGTCATCCTTTGAAGAGTTGCGTCCCGATCCGTAAGGGTTGTAGTAATCGAAGAAATACGGATTGCTGCGGCCGGAGCTTTTTTCTTTGTCCTGGCCACCCATCATGAACTCGATCGTTCCCGCGACGTAATCGGCTCCGAGCTTTCGCAGCGGGATCACCTGGAACTTTCGATTTGTGCCGTCGAGCTTTTCAACCAACATGCGGATCGTCATGTGGTCCGCCAGCGATGCGTAAGCCACGATCGACTTGTTTTTTGTATCGACTTGCAGCTTCGTTGTCGGATCAAGATTGCCGACTTCATCGAGCAACTGCATCAGCGATTCGGGATCAACTCCCGACAGTCGATAGACCTGCATTCGTTGGACGTTTTGCAACAAGTTCTCGCCGCGCGATGGGAGCACATCCAAAGTTTTGACCGCTTGCGAAATGATCGCCATTTTGTCGGGCGGTGCGTTCGCAAGGATGCTGTTTTCTCTTTCGTTGGCCAGCAATCGGACTTCCGCTGGCTTGGCTTTTGCCGCGCCCCCTTGGCCTTGCTGAGCCTGTTGTTGCATCTGCTGCATCATCTGCTGCATCTGTTGTTGGAACTGCCCCATCATGTTGGGGTCCATTCCACCGCCACCGCTGCTTCCCCGTTTTCCTTTGGGACTCGGTTTGTTCATCCCTAGCAGAATATGCAATTGGTCGAGTACCTCGTTCGCCTTCGTATGTTTCAGTTTGAACTCGCGAACGAGTTGTTCCTGCTTTCCTCCAGACTGCTCTTCCTGCAACACAGTCCAAATCTGCCGCAGGTTGGTGACCGAGTCCATGGCCTCCAACCGATTGGTCGCCGTCAGGTGCGTGAGCTTTCCATTCGGACTGAGCATTGGTTTGAGTTCCGTCTCTGCCTGATCCGACAGCAGCCAGTCGAGCGGAAATGACGTCTTCACATAGTCATGATCCGGCAAGCGTTCGAGTTCTGAAGGTTCGACACGCGGGACCATGCCGGGGTTGATCTTCGCGACATTGACGATCGAGATCGTTTCGCCATGCGTGAGCATCGTGAAACCGCGAGCCAACAAGTGGCGGTTCAAGAGACCTCTCGCTTCGTCAATCGAGTAAGTTTGTTGCGTGACAAGGTTCAGATAATCCGGCGGCAGCTCTTGCCAATCGAGACTTTTGTGCGACGCCTCCGCGAGCCATTCCAATACATCGCCCCACGGCTGGCCTTTGAGGTTGAACTTCACTCGCCCCGATTCATCGGGCTTCAGGTTCTTGATCTCATCCGGATTCGGCGGCATCGGCGGCTTCGCCGGTCGAGCAGTCGGAGCCGAGTCAGTCTTTTCTCCCGGCTTGTTGGGATCACCCGGTTTCGCACCATCTGCCGGTTGGCCTCCTGCCGGATTCGGTTGACCCGGTTGCCCCGGCTGAACCACAGCTCCCGCTGGCAATGCTTGCGGTGAGCCTCCCGACTTGCGGATGGCAGGCTGAGCAGACACGCGCGCCGGCTCAAATTCGGTCCAACTCAAAAGCGTGACGAGCGCAACAAGGCTCGCCGTTTTCAGATTTCGAGCGGTGAAAGTCATAGACGTAATCCGTCGATTGAGCTGCTTGAACGACGATTTCGAAAAACACCACGCCGAAACACAAGACACTTTGTCTGCATGGTCGTGAGATTATGCGGAAGCCACCATCGAGAACGCAACACCCTACTGAAAAAGTGGTTTTCCTGACCCGCTTCTTTAGTAACGCACGTCAAAGATTCGGCCATGTGGCAAAACGGCAACAATGATGGCTTCGTCCCTTGTGTGGTACGCCTTCCAACGGCTGTGTGAGTTCTCCTTTCCGACTTTGACCAACATTCAATTCAAAGGGAGTGGCAACAATTCTTGGCAGCACCACCGATGCGGTGGAGTAGTCGGGAGTCCTGAGAGATTCTTTTTTTGAAACGCAGAGATCGCAGAGAAAGAAAACAGAGAAAGAAAACAGATGCAGAGGATGTGGAGGACCCTCAGCGATCTCTGCGTCAAACTCTGGGGCCTCCGCGTTACAAAAAGCATTTCCAAGAGGACTCCAAATCCGGTCGGACTACACCAGGAAAAAGTGACGCACCTCATTCAAATCGCCTCGTGACGATCGTTGGAAAGGCTGATCTTGAAACGATACGTTGCCAGACAGGTCTGCTCGCGACACTTTTCGATCAAGGTGAACCGCTCATGTCACTTCATCGCTGTTTCGTCATTTTGGCTCTGGTCATTGCTTCTAGTCGTGGCCCTGGAGCAAATCACAAACTGCTGGCCTCAGAGCTTCGAGGTGAAATTCGCGACGCCGATTCCGGCGAATTACTTCCCGCTCGGATTTCGATTCAATCTGCGGATGGTGCGAAATGGTTCTTCGCGAAGTCCGCTGATGTCAAAGGTTCGGCTCTGGTTTATGACCGCGTTCGTGGCTCAAACAGCATTGAGAAACACACGACCTTGTCCGCTCATCCGTTTGTGGTCGATGTTCCTCCCGGCAAGTACACGCTGACGGTCGAACGTGGCAAAGAATACTTGACTGCCACGCAGGATGTTGACGTCAGCGAAAAGCCGGCCAGCGTCACGATCAAGCTGAAACGCTGGATCAATATGGCTGAACGAGGCTGGTACTCCGGCGACACACACCTGCATCGGCCAATTTCGGAGATCCCAAATCTACTACTGGCGGAAGATCTCAATATCGCTTTCCCGATGTCTCTGTGGGTGCAGTTGTCGCACACCCTTCCGGAAAAAGGGACGGTCGATCCCAAGCCGATTCCCAATGAGCCGATCTTCGCTGATCCGACTCACGCAATCGTGCCGCTCAATTCCGAGTATGAAATCTTTTCAGTCGGTCCCAAGCGTCACACGTTGGGAGCGGTCTTAGTGCTCGGCCAGAAGTCGCCGTTGAAGGTCGGCGCGCCACCGCTGAAGGCGGTTGCTGAAGAGGCTCACAAACAGGGAGCGTTGCTCGATCTCGAAAAGCATTCTTGGGCTTGGACGCCAATCATTGCTCCCATCATGAAAACGGACCTGTTTCCTCTGACCAACAATCACCTCTGGCGCACCGAGTTCGCATTCAAGTCGTGGACCATCGAAAACAATTGGCGCGACAATCCGCGTATCGAAACCACGAAAGAGGGTTTCACAGAAGAGGGCTGGTTGAACTTCGGGTTTGAGACTTATTACGCGATGCTGAATTGCGGCTTACGCATGCGTCCCACCGCCGGGACTGGCAACGGAGTGCATTCCGTCTCGGCAGGATTCGGCCGAGTCTATGTCGATCTCGGCCAAGAAAAGTTCACTCCCGAACTTTGGATGCAGCGACTCAACGAAGGCCGCAGCTTTGTAACCACCGGCCCGATGCTCATGTTGAAGGTTGGCGATGAACCGTTTGGCTTTCACAAGCGCTCAAGAAAAAAACCAAACGGGACTCAGGATCGGTTCCCCATCGAAGGCCGAATCGTCAGCCAATTTCCACTCGATCGCATTGAGATCGTGAGCAGCAGTGGTGTTGTCAAAGTCATCAGGCCGCCAAAGCAAATGGGAGCATTTCACCTCACGGAGATCGGAAGAGCGTCGTGTAGG
>CAIJTL010000178.1 GCA_903823545.1 uncultured Planctomycetaceae bacterium | reverse complement strand
GGTCGAACCAGGCTGAGCCGCGTCGATGGCGTACAGCCGCGAGGTGGTCAACGGGCCGCCGGTCGTGTCGAAGCCAAGCGCGGCCAGTAATTCGGCCGCTCCGGTGACGGCCGAGAACAGCTCGATGGGATTGAGGATGACTTCATACGGTGCGGTCAGCAGCAGCTTGCCGTTGCGGAGTTTTACTTTCACATCAGGATCGACGGTGCCGACGGTGCTCGGGTCATCGGCAAGTTCGGTGAAGGCTTCGCCGACGGCATAGTTCGGGTTGTCCGATTCCAGAATCGTGAAGGAACCGTTTTCGATGGCCGTCTGCAGGTCGGCGACGAAATCCGCGATTCCCGTGTTGTTGGCGGTTTGAGCGGCCGTGATCGTGACCGTGCCGCGATACGAGAAGTCGACTCGATCAACAGTCAGACCAAACGTGATGTCGCTGGCCAGCTTGCCGTCGTTGGTGGCGATGAAGCCTTGCGCTTCGATCTCGTTGATGTGTCCAGGGGCCTGGATCACAACTTCGCCCGGCGCGTTGAGATTGATTTCGCTGTTGGCTCGCCGCGTGATCAACCGCCCGCTCCCTTGGACTTTCAAACCCGGCCCGCTGCTGACGGAGCCGGTCCCGCCAATGATGTTGATCTTCTGACCGGCGACGATGTCCTGACCGATCTCGATGGTCCCGCCTGCTTGCAGTGTGATGACCGAATCTCCGTCGAAGTACACCGGAACTCGACCGAGATATCCGCCGTTGATATCGCGCACGGTGTCGATGCGACCGCCGGCAACGAACAGTCCGAGCACAGTCGCATTCTGATCCGAAGTGAGTGTGATGAAGCCGTCTTTGTCGTTGACGGTCAGCTCGCTGGCTGCATGCACCAGCAAACCTTCGCCTGTGCGGAAGCTGCCGCCGTTGATGGTCATCCCGTGAGCGGCCCGCATCACCGTGCCGGTCTGCACGAGTTCCCGCGCTTGATTGAGCGTATGGCCGCCGAGGAATGCTCGACCGGTGGCGTCGATCGTCAGTGTCGTCGGCTCGTCGGTGTAATCGACGGTCTCACCGAGGAAATGGCCTTGCGCATCAAACTGCTGCGAAATGTTCGCTCCCGCATTCAGTGTCCCCAAAATTTCGATGTTGCCCGCGGCGTTGATGACGATGCCGCCGCCGGAGTTGTCCGTCGTGTCGCCCGATGTCGTGATGCCGCCGGCTGTCGTGATGCCGCCGGCTGTCGTGATGACGAGGCTCAGTCGATCGTTGCCATCGGCGGCAGGGAGCGTCTTGCCGGGGAAGAGCGAGGCGAGCGTGTCGTCTGCTCCCGGAGTTCCCGATGTCACGGTCACCGTGCCGGAGGCCAGCAGTCCCGTATCAAGGAAGATTTGCTGACCGGCGTTGACGCTGATCGAAGAACTCGGCCCGGTGAACGTGACGCCGGTGGCTCCAATCGTTCCGCCGGACACGATCGCACCAAGCAAGTCGACGTCCTGAGCACCGCGAATGTCGATCAAGCTGCCGGCATCGCGAGTCACGATGCGCGACGTCGTCGCCACGTACACGCTGCTGCCGATGAGCGGATCGGCGATGTTGGTTGACGTCCCGTTGGCCTCG
>CAIJTL010000177.1 GCA_903823545.1 uncultured Planctomycetaceae bacterium | reverse complement strand
GAAGGTGCTGTTGATGATGATCGTGGGACCGTTGTTGTCGAGCACGCCCCCTTCATCGGCCGCATGATTCGCGGTGAACGTGCTGCCGACGATCGTCAGGACTCCGTTGTCGCTATGCGAGATCGCACCGCCGTCGCCGCCGCCAGTGGCCAGCGTACTGTTCTGCGTGAATGTGCTGTTGCGAATCGTGGTCGTACCATAGGAGGCGAGTGCTCCCCCTTCGTCTCCTTGGTTGTCTCGAAGCACGCTGTTCGTGATCGTCAGAATTTCCTCGGAGTAAATCGCCCCTCCGTCGTCGTTCTCAGAAAAACCGTTAGCCAGCGTGAGACCGCTCAACGTGACCGGCATGTCCACCAGACCGTTGGCGTCCGTGATCTGAAAGATTCGGGACGTGTCGTTGCCGTCGATCGTCAGCAGTGAGGCTCCCGGCCCGGTGATTGTGGTAGCGGTCGAGATTAGCAGCTCACCCGACGTGAGCGTGATTGTAACTGGGCCACCGGATGTCAGGCTGGCCGCGAACGTGATCGTGCTCGCGTCGGCGTTGCTGTTTGCAAAGTTGATGGCCTCGCGCAAGCTGGTCAGGTTGTCGAACGGGTGAACGATGTCGGTCGCCGTCGTCACCACGAGACTGTTCGCTTCCGGGGTCTTGCGAGTCAGCACGACATCGTTGCCATCGCCGCCAAAGTAGCTGATCTCAAACACGTCGCTGCCCGCCACCACCGCCGCGTGTTCCGGCAAGCCCACAAAGGTCCCGACGACCAAGTCCGTGTCATCGTTGTTGATGATCGTGAACGTGTCGTTGATCGCGGGGGTGAAACCGACTGTCACGTTGAGCGTCGCATTACCGAGGCTGACGGTGCCAGTGACATTCAGTTGGTCGTACTGCGTGCCGACCGTCGTGCCGTTGAGTTCGACATCGAAGAACGAGCCGCTGCTGAAGCTGATTCCCGTTGAGTTGAGAATGCCGGGACTCGTGCCGGGGGCGACACGCCCGCCGCTCTGTGTGGTGATCGCGCCTGTCGAACCGCTGCCACCGAGCGTGGCTCCGCTCGCAACCGTGACGGGCCCAATGATGTCGCTTCCCGATCCCGTCAAGAACGTGCCGCCGCCGAGTGTCGTCGTCCCCGATCCCGCGTTGATGTCGCTGGTGCCGATCGTCACGGAGTCCGCTTCGACAAGATTGATCGCGCCGTTGCCGCTCGTTGCTGCCGTCACCGTCGTCGCCGCGAGGCGCAAGAAGTTCGAGCTTGTCGCAATGCCGTTCGAGCCAGCATTGAGCGTGACCGTCCCTGCGGTGAGGTCGGTGCCGGTGTTGTCGCCGGTTGTGATCGCGCCGGTTCCCGACGTCGTGAGCGTCACCGTTCCGCCGCTCCCCGCGTCCAACGAGAACGAATCGAAGGCGATGTTGTTGTTCGCTCCGGTGGTCAGGTTGAGCACGGTGTTGACGCTGCGAGTGATGTGCTCGGCGAACGTGATCGGGCCGCTGTTTGTGTCGCCGATGTTGATCGTCCCGGCAGTGACGCGGTCGAGCTCCCCGTCAGTCAGTCCTAACGTTCCGGCACTGTCGCTGGCTCCGAGGTTGATCGCGGTCCCGTTCGTGCGTGGGCGGATCGTGACGCTGCCGTTGCTCGGTCCGCTGATTGTCGGCAAGACAACGGTACCTAGGCTGTTGCCGATTAGCGTCAGATTGCCGCCGTTTGTCGCCGTCGTAATCGTGGCATCGTTGGCGAAGAAATGCGCCAAGTTCGAACTTCCTCCCCCTTCAATACCCGTCAAGGTCACGTCGCCGCCACCGGAAGTGATCTGCCCTGCCGAATCGACATAGACACCTTTGTTGTCCACTCCGGTTCCGAGCGGGTTGCCACCCTGGCCTGTGGCGTTAACGGTCCCGCTGCCGCTTGCCGAGATTTGACCGGTGGTCTGAATAAAAACACCGTAATTGCTGGAGCTGCTGCCGGTTCCTCCACCGATGCCGGTCACCGAGACATTTCCGCCGCCGGAGGTGATCGCGGCATTGGTCTGTTCGATTCGAATTCCGAAATTGCTACCCCCGCTCGCCGTCAGACTCCCCTGGCCAATGACCGCAACGCTGCCACTTCCACCCGCCGTGATGGTGCCACCGCCGAGCAATTGAACCCCGATGTTACCAAAGCTGCTGCCTGTCCCACCCCCTGTACCATTGACCGAGACATTTCCGCCTGCAGAAGTGATCGCGGTACCGACAGCAAAGACTAAAACCCCGAAATTAGTGTTTCCGGACGCGGTCGTGCCCCCCTGGCCGTTAACGGTCACGGAACCGAAGCCACCAGCGGAGATCGTGCCGCCGGTAATCAACCGAACTCCTTGATTGTCGTCCGATGCGCCGCTGCCACCCCCAGTGCCGGTCACCGACACATTGCCGCCAGCGGAGTTGATCGTGGAGCCGGTCCCGGAAATCTGCACGCCATAATTGCTGTCACTGGTCGTCGTACTCCCCGTCCCTTGGACTGTGAGCAGCCCGCTCGTTCCGCCGAGGATGTCGCCGCCATCGGTCAGTTGCACCCCAGATCGCCCGCTGCCGGAATCACCTCCCTTGCCTTGGACGGTCACCGTGCCCAAGCCGCTGCTCTGAATTAGCCCGTTGTTGATGTCAACACCGTAGAATTCTCCCGACGTTGGCGTGACCTGCTGGTTGGCTTGCACGTTGATACTGCCATCGACCGTCGTGATGCTGGAACCGGAACTCAGCGAGATGTCCCGCGTGGCCGTGAGCGTCACCGCACCGGTTCCGGTCGTCGTGATGTTTGACGTTGAGTTCGGCAAACTGATCCCCGCTGTCGTGCTGGTACTGGTTGCCGAGAAGTCTTTGCCCGCCGTCATTGTTACGGCTTGATTGATCGTGATCCCCGCGCCGGCCGTCAGCGACAGATCGTTGCTGTGCGTGATCGCCGCACTGACGGTGATCGTGCCGCTCGCCACATCGCCGATCTGAGTTGTGCCTGAAGTGACTCGATCGAGTTCCGCATCTGTCAGGCTGAGTGATCCAGTGGTCTGCGTACCAACGTTGATCGGTCGCGCAGCAGTCTGTGTCACAAAAGTGACGGTCGAGGGCGATTGCAGCGTGCTCGTCGTATCGATCGCGACATCGTCTGCGGTGATCGAGATGGTTCCCGTTCCCGACGTGACGAGGTCCGCGTTGGCACCCGTGGTCAGCGACTCGGCGGTGACGGTCAAGCTTCTCCCCGCCGCAAAGGTCACGTCGGCGTTGAGGTTCACGGCGTCCGTACCGGCATCGCCGTTGATCGTGAGGCTCGCTGAGAACGGGCCGTCGGCGTCCACGCTGGTGATCGTGACGGTGTCGTTCCCCGTCCCCGCGTTGATCGTCAGCGAGCCGCTCGGATTGGCGAACGTCACGGGTTGGGTCGCGTTCGAGTCGATCGTCATGTTCGCGCCGGTGGCGTCGGTGAGCGTGATCGTCTCGTTCGTGGTGCCGTAGGTGAAGACGCGGTCGGTGGCCGTGAGGTTGTCAGTGATCGCTTCCAACAGGTTGTAGGTGATGACTCGCGTGCTGCCATCGACGATCGTGATCGAGCCGGAGTTCCCGCTCGCGAAGGCGTGCGTCACGCTAGTCACACTGTCCGCCACCAGAGTCAGCGAATCGGTGCCGCCGCCTTCTTCGAAATCGACGTCGAAGCCCAAATCGGTCGAGACATCGACGCTCAGGCTGTCGTTGCCATTTTCCGTGCTGACGATGATCTGGCCGCCGCCTCCCACAGCCGAGACCGGAATCGTGACCGTCTTGTTGCCGTTGGAGAGAACCGCTCCGACGATCGCCGTTTCAAATTGCTCGTTGACGTCGCTGATGACGAAGTTTCCTCCCACGCGTTGCAGCGACAGTTGATTGTTGCGACCGCCGTTGAAGCGGTCGGTGATGACCAAGTCGTTGCCGATGATTTCGGCGGTCAGCGTGGCGGTCGTGGAGGTCAGCACGATGTCGTTGCCGTCGCCGCCGACGTAGCTCACCGCGAACAGGTGCGCTCCCGCCAGAATGCGGGTGTTCTCCGGCACGAACTTGGTCGAGCCGCCGCCGATGACGTCGTTGCTGTCGTTGTTGATGATCGTGAAGGTGTCGCCCGTCGTCGGCGTGAAGCCCGCGTCCACGGTCACGTTCAGCACGGCCCCGCTGGTGATCGTCACCGAGCCGGTCACGTTGAGCTGGTCGTGTCCGTTCGAGGCCCCGGCTCCACCCGTGCCGTTGATCTCGGCGTTGAAAATCGAGGCTCCGTCAAACGTCGTGTCTCCGGCGTTGATGATTCCCGGCGAATTGCCCGGTGCGACGGTTCCGCTGTTGCGGACGATGAGCGTGCCCGTGACCGAGCCGGTCCCCGCCAGCGTTGCACCGTTGCGAATGTCCACGTTGCCGAGGATGTTGTTCCCCGGCCCGGTCACGAACGTGCCGCCGTCGAGCGTGGTCGTGCCGGTCCCCGCGTTCAAATCCGCGCTGCCGATCGCGACGCTGTCGGCCTCGCGGAGAAAGATGCCCGCGTTGCTGGTCGTGGAAGCGACCACCGTCGTTGCCGCGAGACGCAAGAAGTTCGAGCTTGTTGCGATGCCGTTCGAGCCAGCATTGAGCGTGACCGTCCCTGCGGTGAGGTCGGTGCCGGTGTTGTCGCTGGTGGTGATCGCGCCGGTTCCCGACGTCGTGAATGTGACCGTCCCGCCACTCCCTGCGTTCAACGAAAACGCTCCGAAGGCGATGTTGTTGTTCGCGCCGGTTGTCAGGTTGAGAACCGAGTTGGCGGGGCGAGTGATGTTCCCCGAAAATGTGACCGGTCCACTGTTCGAGTCGCCAATGTTAATCGTCCCGGCAGTGACGTTATCCAGATCGGCGTCCGACAGGCCAAGCTGGCTGACTGTGTCATTGCCGTCGAGACTGATCGTGAAGTTATTTGTGAACGGCTTCAAATTGACCACGTTGGCTCCGGCATCGATCGTTGATCCCGACGGAACATTCAAGTTGTTCGTGATGACGGTGATGTTGCCACCGTTGGCCGCCGTCGTGAAGTCGCCGCCATTTGCTCCTTCCACTCCGGTTGAGCTTGTGATCGTCACATTGCCACCACCCGAAGTCACCGTGCCATCGACTCGCACACCGATCGTGGTGCTGTTGTTGCCGGTCCCGTTCAGAGAGACAGTCCCCGCTGTTCCCGAGGTGACCGTGCCATAGATAATTAAACCGTTGCCACTGTGGGGACTCGTTCCCGTCAAGCTGACATTCCCACCCGCCCCCGACGTAATCGTCCCATTATTTTCGATTCCGGGATTGCTGACTGATGCGCCGGAACCACCACCAACTCCGATCACCGTCACTCCACCACCACTCGAGGTGACCGTGCTTCCGGTTTGGATAAAGACACCCTCATTGAAATTACTCGGGCTGCTCCCTCCAGTCCCCTGGACGTTGACCGTCCCGCTTCCACCGGCTGAGATCTGCCCTAAATTGTTGATCGACACTCCATCAGAAACTCCGCCCGCGGCGTTGCTTGATCCCATCCCGGTGACTTGAACGTTGCCGCCCCCCGAAGTGATCTGACCTCCGCCCACAGAAATGCCGCTGCTGAGAGCCCCCGAGCCGGACCCGCTCGTGCCTTGGACCGTCACGTTGCCCATCGCGCCGCCGCTAGTAATCGATCCCCCACTAAATACCGAGACACCGTCATTGGAGTTACCGGAGCCGCTGCCGCCGATTCCGGTCACGTTGACATGTCCGCCGCCGGAAGTGACGTTCGTCGTGGTTCCAGAAACAGTGACACCGCGATTGCCAACGCCGCCACCTGATCCACCCGTGCCCAGAACAGTGACCGTCCCTGCTCCCCCTGAAGAAATCGTGGCATTGGCTTCGATCTGCACGCCGACATTGTTAACACCACTCCCACCGCCGCCGGTCCCTGTCAGCGACACCGAACCGCTTCCTGTTGTGGTCACCGTGGCTGCGTTAATCAGAATGCCATCAAAGTCGCCGCCCGTCGTGCCGCTCGAATTCGCCAGCAGCGTGACGTTGCCGTTCTCGGACTGGATGACTAACCCAGTACCACTAACAATAATGTCGCGTGTCGCCGCCAGGTTGATGTTGCCCGTGCCGGTTGTGGTCAGGTCAGCGTTACCCGATGACACGCTGATCCCAGCCGAAGTCCCTTGAGAGGTGATCGTCAGATTTTTATTCGCTGACATGGTCACGGCCTGACTGACCGCCACCCCCGCGCCCGTCGTGAGCGACAGATGATTGCCATGAGTGATCGCCGCGCTGACCGTGATCGTGCCGCTGTTGACATCGCCAATCTGAGTCGTGCCGCTGGTGATGCGATCGAGTTCCGCATCGGTCAAACTGAGCGAGCCGGCTGTCTCCGTGCCGACATTGATCGCTCGCGCTGCGGTCTGCGTGACGAAGCTCACGGTCGTGGCCGATTGCAACGTACTTGTCGAGTTGATCGCGACATCGTCCGCAGTGATCGAAATGGTTCCCGTTCCCGACGTGACGACGTCCGCGCTGGCTGCCGTGTTGAGCGTCTCGGCCGTGACGCTCAGGCTCTTGTTCGACGCGAAGGTCACGTCGCCATTGAGATTGACCGTGTCGGTCCCGGCTCCCGCATTGATCGTCAGAGCCGAGAGCAACGTCGCACCGAGCGTGCTGACGTTGATCGTGTCCGTGCCCCCGACCGAGTTGATCGTTAGCGTCCCGGTCACCGAAGCCGCCGGGATCGTCAGCGTCTTGTTGCCGTTTGAAAGCGTGCCGCCTGCCGGAGCGACGTCGAAGGCTTCGTTGGTGTCTGTGATGACGAGATCCGATCCGCTGACACTCACGGT
>CAIJTL010000176.1 GCA_903823545.1 uncultured Planctomycetaceae bacterium | reverse complement strand
CATTCACATTGAGTGAAGTCAGGGCCAACAGGAACAGGATGCCGAACAACTCTCGTCGCATCATTTCTCCTCTAAAGCTGTGGCATGTTGATAGACATCCGACATTTCGTCATCCAAGCCATCGACGTCAAGAATCCCGCCGTCGCGATAGATGCCCTCGTCTTCGTTCCAACGCGCTACGGCGAGTCGGTACTTCAGCTCTTGTTCGACTTGCTCGTCGCTAAAGATTGGAAACTGTGCTCGAATTCGGATGCGTTCCAGTTGGCAATCGAGATCGAACAGTCTCGCGCCATCGAGCATTCGCTCGCCCATGGTTCGGCTACGAGAGTACAGAACTTTCTTGATGTAGTTGGGGTCAACCGGACGCGTGCTGCGGTCGAGGTGGTTCATTGATCGGGTTCCATAGCTGGAGTGTCAAATTCCAAACATCACATTGATGGCCGTCAGAATTCAAATGGAATCGACCGCGTGTCGAAGCTCTTTCCATTCGGGCAACCAGCTTCCAATGTCGGCCGCACTGCGCAAGCCGACTAAGACTCGTTCCATAAAGACCGCTGAGCTGTTGAAACCAAGCGTCGGCATGTCTGACTGCATGGCCCACAATAAGTCTTAGCCTGCGAAGGCAGGTAGGAAGGCTTCTGATCGGCAACCACCTGAGCCACATTCTGTCATCAGACGCTCAAAGGACGATGTCGTCGCCGCTTCATCAATTGCCTGTGACTCATTGTGAGCTTGGATGAGTTCGTTGATCTTGGTGCGGCAGACTTCGACCGAAAAATCAATTGGCAATTCGTGCTTGTCGCGTCCAATGGGGCGGCCCCATTGATTCGACAACGGTTTGAAGCGAACTCTGGAAACGCTCAACGCGGTTCGTGCCGCTTGATAGCTGGCAATGCGATCGCGTGCGGCAATCAGGACCGCCGAGTAAAGCGTTCGTTCTGATTCAGTCCAACCAAGCGCGTGGCCTGCGACAATCGGATCGATCAGGTAGTTCTCGATCTCTTTTCGCTCCCAGCGCCAGCCAAGGTGTCGCTCCGGAGATTGAACGATCCAACGGCGTGGGTGATTCTCCGGAGGCGTCCATGCCTCGTGAAAATCACCGTCCAGAACTCCAAACACGACATCGCCCTTCAGCGTTTCGCGTCGAGCCAGAATTCGTTCACCCATTCCGTACTTCCCGCCCAATGCGCGAACTTCACATCGGCCAACCAACAACTTGGAGAGCACGCGAATGTCGGGGCTTTTTTCAACTCCCTCGCACAGCAGAAGATTCACAGGCATAGCCGACCTCCCGGTAAGCGGAAGGTTTGATCGGAACTCACCAAACTACTCACCGCTTCGGAGTGCGTTGTCAGCAGGAACTGACTGCCCGGAGCGAGTTGTGGTAACTCTGTTGTGAGTGCTTGAGCCAGCGGCGGATGCAGATTGAGATCGACCTCGTCGATAATGACCACCGAGTTGCGAATCTGCTGGCGGACAAATTCATAGAGCAAAGGAAACACGGCCTGCTCTCCCGCAGACATTTCTTCGATGTCATAGGAGCGATGCCCGTCGTTGATAACAAAGTAATAATCCTCAGGCGACGGCACGCCGTTGCGATACATCGGCTCTGGCATTCCAAACGATCGTCCTGCGAAGATTCTTTG
>CAIJTL010000175.1 GCA_903823545.1 uncultured Planctomycetaceae bacterium | reverse complement strand
CCCCCTGTTCCTCTGTGGTACCTTCAAGATTCTAAGCCTTGGGAGTGATCTGAGTTTAGTGAAGTGTCACTTGGAACAGCTGCGTCCGATCGGCTGCTCCGACTCTCAGCTCGGCGGGCTGCCTGCTGGGGAATTACCAACCGACAGCCTTCTCCCCACGTCATATCTTTTATCGACAATAAACTCAAAAAAGCATGTAAGTGTGCCATTGACTCTTTGTGTAAGAAATTCCCTGACACGGATTAGGGCTGGCTCGCACACTGGGTGGTTATGGCGAGATGGGATGCTAGTGCGAGGTTGATTTACTTGTAATAGAGTCGTCCGTGTCGTCCGGTTGATATCCGCGAGCAGGGAGGCTGTATTGTGAATGAGTTGATGTGTGTGCGTCTGGAGCGAGATCGGTTGTTGGAAGTGGCTCAGCATTTCGAGGGGTTAGAGGATCCGCGATCGTCCGTAAATTTACATCATCCGTTAGTCAGTGTGATGGTGTTGGCGTTGATGGGAATTCTGGCGGGGGCGAGTGGTCCGACGGGGACCGCCGAGTGGGCGTGCCTCGATCGAGTTCGACTGTGGGAGGTCATGGACTTGCCATACGGTGTACCTCGGAAAGATGTTTTTCGGCGTGTGTTATCGACGTTGAACCCCGGTGCGTTTCAAGCCTGCTTCGTGAGTTGGTTGCAGGCCATGCAGACGCGTGCGGCGGGGGCCACGGGAGTGACTCAACCGATCTACGCGGTGGATGGCAAGACGCTGCGGCGGAGTCATGATCGGGCCAAAGGTTTGGGAGCGCTGCACTCGGTCAGCCTGTGGGCGGCGGACTATGGACTGACGCTCGGACAGGTCGCGACTGCCGAGAAATCGAACGAAATCACGGCAATTCCCGAGTTGTTGAAGCTGGTCGAGATCAAGGGGGCGATCGTCACCATCGACGCGATGGGAACGCAGACGGCCATCGCCAACGAGATCGTTGCGGGCGAGGCCGACTATGTCTTGCCACTCAAAGGAAACCAAGAACGGCTCTATCAAGCGGTCGTCGCGCACGTCGATCAACACCTGCCCACCGACTTCGCCAACTGCGGTGCCGAACGGTTCGTAGTTTCCGAGATCAGCCACGGTCGTCCCGAGCAACGGATCGTCATCCAGATGCCCGCCCCCAAAACACTGCCGGGCTTTGAACGATGGTCGAGCTTAAAGACCATCGCCGTCGTGATGCTGTTCTCACAACGTGACGGAAAAGAGACTTATGCCTCGCGGTACTTTATCAGCAGCCTCGCTCTGGATGTCAGACGACTGGCTCATGCCGTCCGCAGCCATTGGAGTATTGAAAACACCTGCCACTGGTCCCTCGATATCACCTATCGCGAAGACGAGTCCCGCATCCGCGAAGCGAAGTTGCGCGAGAACTTCGCATGGCTCAATCGCTTTTCATTGTCATTATTAAAACAGCATTCCGAAGGCAAAAGCCTCGCCATGCAACGCCGACGCTGCGGCTGGAACTTCGACACACTACTCAACGTCCTTTACGCTCAAAGGACTTAGTGTGCGCTGGCCCTGCCCTATTACCTTGATGGCCCCATCGTCCTGAAGTCTGGCCAGAAGCTCACCGCCGATCTCGACGCCGAGGTCCGCCTCAAGCCTGGCTGCAACACCTGCATGGTGCGCAATGAGCACATCGTCGGCTTTGCGGACATGACTGTGCCCGGTGACACGAAGCCCGACACCGACATCACCATCGAAGGCGGTATCTGGACGACCTTGGCAACTGGTGCGAAGGACAGCAATGGCAACCAGCGTGGCGCTTCGTCGAAGAAGGATCCCGTGCCCGGCACGCACGGTGTCATCCTGCTGCACAACGTCCGCAATGTGACCGTGCGCAACGTCACCGTGCGACAGAGTCGCCCCTTTGCGATCCATCT
>CAIJTL010000174.1 GCA_903823545.1 uncultured Planctomycetaceae bacterium | reverse complement strand
GGAGAACAGTTTTATGCAATGCTGTCCGGAAAACAACTTCACAGCGCAGACTCTAGGGTGGATTCACATTCTCGTTTAACGGCAAGCCACAGGCGTTGCCGAAATTCGCCTCCGCCTGCGGCTCGCCGTTAAACAATTACAGCACCTCAAATTTCGCGGAGCGAAAGGCGACGCTTCGTATTGCTCCACCTCTTAATGCATCACGGCGTCTGCCTGTATTGCGCGTTTCAATGCCTCGGGACCGACGGGTGGTTCGAGTTGCCAGGCGATCAGAGCCGTACGGCTGGCCTGACCGTTGACGACTTCGTGGATGTAGCGAGCTTCTTGTTTTTGGCGTTCCACCAGTAGCGGGTCCGTGACGTTTAGCGGACACAGACTGTTGTTGATGATCCATGCGTACGGTTCGATTTCCGCTCGACGCAGATCGCGCTGCAACTGAGCTGCCTCATGCACGGGAGTTGCCTCCGGAAGGGTCACTAGCAGTACTCGCGTAAACTGTTTGTCTCGCAATCGCGGAAGCAGATTTTTCACAGCCTCCGGCATCCCGCTGGTCTGGCGAGTGACCTCGCGATGATACGCGAGTGCCGAGTCCAGCAGCAAAACAGTATGACCGGTCGGAGCCGTATCGAGCACCACGAAGCGGTTGGCTCCTTCCGCAACGGCATCAGCGAACGCACGGAAGACGGCGATCTCTTCCGTGCATGGCGAACGCAGATCTTCTTCCAGCAGCGCTTTGCCCGATGCGTCCAGCCCGGCGCCGGCGTTGGTCATGACTTCCTGCGAGTACTTTGCGGTCTCGGCGATTGGGTCGATGCGGCTGACCGTAAGATTAGGATACGTTTCCCCGGCAACTGCGGCGGAAATATGCGCGGCCGGATCGGTGGTCGACAGATGCACTTCGAGTCCTCGTTCGGCAAGCGCGACGGCCACCGCAGCCGCGACCGTGGTTTTTCCGACGCCACCCTTGCCCATCGCGAGGATTACGCCGTGCCCCGGTGCGGCAAGTTCGTCGATCATCGCTGACAGTGACTTCGGAAGACTCGCGCGATCGACTGCGGATTCATCACTGGCTTTGCCCGATCGAACGACGGGCGCGGTCGATGCAGGCTGCCCGAGACTTCGCAAAGCCGCAACGCCCAGTACTCCGCCTGCCGTCAGCGGAATTGAAGTTCGGGGCAGAGACTTGAGCACATCCGGCATTTCGGCGATTGCTTTATCGCCGCGATGCTGCATTGCCATCGCATAAGGATCGCTGGTGGTCGAAGCCTGAAAAAGAGCATTGATGACCAGATGCTGGTTAGCGACGCCCAATGCCTGTAGTTCGCCGCTTGTGCGAGCCGCTTCGCGAAACGCCGTAGCTTCTGCTCGAGTGACCATGACCAGTGTTGTGACAGCCGGATCGCTCAATGCTTTTACCGTGTCCTGATACAGAACCTGCTGAGCCTGCAAACCCGCCAGCGGACCGAGACACGATGTTCCTGTGGTGTTGCTCTCCATAAAGCCGGACCAGGCCGAGGGCAATGTTAGCAACCTGAGCGTATGCCCGGTCGGTGCGGTGTCGAAGATCACATGATCGAAGTCCGCGGTGGCGGCCGCATCGCCGAGCAGCCT
>CAIJTL010000173.1 GCA_903823545.1 uncultured Planctomycetaceae bacterium | reverse complement strand
TGTACGATGTCAGTGTCATCCCAGATGCTCTGCGTCGTCAATGTGCCGCCACGAACTTCCATGCCGTTCACGCCATTGTTACGCATCAGGTTGCGATTCAGCAAAGCGCCGCGATTGTCGTCAAGTGACGCCAAACGCTCCACCTTTCCTGTGCTGCGGCCACGGTCGATGCGGCTGAACGAATTCAAGGAATTCACATCAATGCTGATGATATGCCCGGCGTTCTGACTGAATTCGTTGTTCACGATAATTGGTTGTGCACCGCGAACAAAAATCGTGGCCGGTGCATTCGCTCCACGCCCGTTTCGAGACGCATCGATTCCCGCAACGCCAGTGCCGTTGGCATTCATCTCAAGGCGAGAGTTCGCAACTCGCACATCCGCCTGATGCACTTCAATCACGCTAAACTCATTTAACTCTCCTTCGACCGGCGTCTTGCCGCCGCCGTATCTCAGGATCGCATGATCGATGCTGCCCGATGACGTGGCGTTGAAGAAAATACCGCCCCAGTCACCCGCTGCGGCGCTCTGACTGGAACCATTGTTTGTGGTGTCAAACGTCCCACCAATTCCGAACTGATCGTCAAGCGTGGAGGTAATCACCACAGGACGCTCGGCGGTACCTTCCGCGAGGAAGTTCGAATTCCCCAGCAAGGCCTCAATTCGCGAGCCACCCATCTTCAACACGACGCCCGGATCGATCATCAAGCGGCCGCTGAGTCGAGCAACTCCGTTCAGAGGACCACCGGGATTGCCAGTAATGACCAGATTTTCGGTGAGCACGTGAACGATATCATCGTCATCGAAACGAGCCCCGACGTCGAGCGTGTCGATCGATTTGCCAAGATCTGTCTTGATCCGAACAAAAAGCCCGTTGATTGAGTTATTCGTCAGCGTGTTGCGATAGATTTCAGGGCCGACGCGATTTCCAGAATCATCGAATGAATTTGGATTCGCAGAAATCGCAGCTTTCGAATTGTTTGTCAATGTGTTGTAAGTGATCGTCGGTCGAGCAGATACCATGTGGATCGGCGTGAAGATCTCCGGCACTGAGTCCGCGTCTACCTGGCCACCACCAAACGAGATGTTCGCTTTGTTCACATAGTTCAGGAAGATTCCCTCGGCTTCCATGTCGGAATCATCGCGGAAAACCACTCCGCCCCAGTTACCACCGGTGGCTGCAGGCCCCACTCCGTTCGAATCTCCGCCAAGGGCATCATTGAGGTAAGATGTCAGGTAGACGGGCCTGTTGGGAACACCCAGAACCTGAATCGCTCCACCACTGCGGTCAATTCCCTGAGCAGAGGTCCCTGCATCAATGTTGGCCGACTGCAGCTTGATGACCGCGTCAGCATCAATCATCAGTATGACACCCTGAGGAACTTCGAGACCTCCACCGTCCTGCAAAATCGCCCCGCCTGCCGTTAAACCAATCAGATACGGACGGGCATCCGTCGCCGTCAGCTCATTGCCGTCAGTACCGCCATTCCCCACGATTCGAATGATTGATCCTGAGGCCGCCGCAGATACGGCAAGGTCGATGCGGTTGAACGGAGTTGCCAGGTTGCCGTTGCCACCATTCGCCGCGTTCTTGTCAACGAAGACGGTGTTGGCGACTTTGAAGTGGAACTCATACTCCCCACCGGCGAAACCATCTGCGTCACCGTCAAACTCACTGACCGAGGGCGAAGAACCGAGGGGAGCATCATTCAGCTTATTGGTGGCTGTGGACGAAAAGCTGAGACGAAGCTGATAGATTCCATCTGTCGTTCCACCAAACCCTGTGTCGGAAATCGATGGATCGTAGGAGTTATTCCCCGTACTGCTGACGCCAATGAAATAGGTTCCCGCCGCCAGCTCAAGACCGATAAAAGCATCTGCACTGTTAAAGTTGTCGTTTTGTGACAGGAGAACCATGTTGGAGTCATACAGCCGCAAGACACTATCCAGCTGACTATTCTGCCGCTGTGCAAAGATCTCCGCCGAGAACTTTCCATTCGTCGGCAGATTGAACTCGTACATGTCAATGTCTGTGCTGTCCGGACGATCAATCCGCTGCATGTGAACAATGTCATGGTCCGTGGGAAAGATTGGCTCACGAGAAGCCGAACTTGCCGTCGGGTCTTCCCCCCTCGCCCATGACCGAAATCAGGTCATACGCATGCTCAAGCCCAAGGGCATGCCCGATTTCATGCAGGGCGACGCCGAACCACC
>CAIJTL010000172.1 GCA_903823545.1 uncultured Planctomycetaceae bacterium | reverse complement strand
TACTCGCCCTCGCTTGCGCTTCGGGTTAGTGTGGGCAACCAGCTTTTGCGGTGTGAAAAACTGGCTCGCCCTGAGTAATCGCAGGCCAGACTACCGCTTGCATGTGCTGTCTGCTATCGAACGCCCCATGAGCTTTTATCTCACAGTCTGGACCATGTTCTTTCGCAACGCGCTCATTCGCGAGCTGACGTTTCGAGGAAACTTCGTCATCACGATCCTGACGCGACTTTTCTGGTTCGCCGCACAACTGACGTTGTTCGAGATCATTTACGGCAACGTCAAATCCATCGGCGATTGGTCGCGGCCGGAGTATTTCGCGTTCATGGCGACCGGCATGTTGATCAACGCGCTAGTCGAAGCGTTCTTCATGCCTAATGCGGCGAACTTCGCGGAGCTGATTCGTTCCGGCAACTTAGACTTCGCACTCCTCAAACCGATCGACACGCAGTTCCTGATCTCGTTCGAGAAGATGGACCTCGCGATGTTCAATCAAGTGGCACTCGCGATGTCGCTCTTGATCTACGCGCTCATCACGCTCGGCCAACCGGTGACGGTGGGGCAAGTCGGATTGTACGTGCTGTATCTCGGCGTCGGCGTGACGTTCTTCTATAGCCTGATGATGGTCCTCGCGAGCACCAGCATTTGGCTCGGACGCAACCAAGGTCTTTATGACTTCTGGTTCTACATCACGATCTTCGCTCGCTACCCGCGCAGCATTTACAACGGCGTGAATCCCGCTCGCTGGGAACTCGGCGAGATCCTGCAATTCGGCTTTTCGTACCTGTTGCCAATCTTGCTTGTCGTGACCGTCCCCGCCGAAGTCTTGGTCAAACCCTTCGTCAGTTGGCAATTCCCACTGATCGCACTCACGTCCGCCCTCGTAGGGCTCGCCCTCTCGCGAGTCGTCTTCATCTGGTCGCTCAAGAGCTACCGCAGCGCGAGCAGTTGAGAGAATCAACACTGCCGCCAACCGCCAGCACAGCGAGATGATTAAGCGGTTCTGGTTCGACAAGTCCCTCGTTGTGTCCGGTCTCCGACCGAGCCACGAGAGACCGACCGTAGGTCTCTGCGTCGCGGGCGAACCCTGCGGTTACGCAAAGTGTCGCGGTCAGATCACGGACGACTTACGACTACGACCACACCGGCATCCGAGTCTCCGCCAGCACTGACACGCTCGATCCCGCCGATGGGACGACGGTGCAGGCGACCGAGCGGGTGGAATTCCTCAACGATCCGCAGAACTTCACGGGGTACTCGCAAGTCATTCGCGAGACGCACCGCGACGGTTCCGGGGAACTGACGAAAGAGGTGACCTACACCTTCGGCCTCGACGAGCTGAGCCAAACGACGGTGACGTTTGAAAATGGTGAGGCCAGCTGACCGACCACCGTCACCTTCGCCCACGACGGCCACGGCTCCGTCCGAGCGTTACTCGACGCCGCTGGAGCCATCGCCACCCTCGCGGGCCACCCCGGCGCGTCCGCGATCCGCCAACTCTTCACCTACGACGCCTACGGCAACGCCCTCGGCTTCAACATGTCCGCCGCCGCCACCGTGCTGCTCTACTCCGGCGAACAGTTCGACCAACGAGTCCAAATGCAGTACCTGCGAGCGAGGTTCTACGACGCGGCGAATGGACGGCTTGTGGGACTCGATCCTGTCTTCGGCTACTTGC
The DNA here is from genome assembly GCA_903823545.1 of uncultured Planctomycetaceae bacterium. Classification (GTDB taxonomy): domain Bacteria; phylum Planctomycetota; class Planctomycetia; order Planctomycetales; family Planctomycetaceae; genus SXKJ01. The sequence goes on along the minus strand of CAIJTL010000172.1, from coordinate 1,740 downwards.
GCGATCCGCAGAGCTTCCACAAGTACCTTTATGTGCATGCCAACCCCATCAACGGTATTGATCCGAGCGGACGGGAGTTTTCAGCAATCGGTATGACGAGTGTCTCATCGATTGGCGGATTCCTGAACAACTTAACGGGAGAAGTTGGCCACAACGTGATGAATGGCCTTTATCATCGCCAAATGGTCGACTGGAATGGTTTCTACTTTGGGATCGGGTTGGCTGCACTTGGTCCGCTTGCCGCAGTCGTTCAATTCAGTTTCGGCGCGTTTAAGAATATAAGTGCTTGGATCCGCTTGCCCTCAACCACAATGGGACACTGGACCGGCGCAAGAGGACTTTCTGATTTCATTCCCAATATCGGTCCAATCAGTGGCTTTTTTGGCCCGATTAGTGTTCGGTTCCGGAATATGTTCCCTGATTTCAGTCCCTTCATTCATGTGCTCGCGACTGGGGCTGGAGCCGTGAAAGCTGAAACCAAAATTGTGTTAAACACTTCGCAAGTAACACGGAGTGGACGAACCACTGCTGATTTTGTCGACGCAGATAAGTGGTTGGCTCGTCAGATGGGCTGGTTTACCTCCGGCGGACTACCAGACGCCGTGGCCGGGAAAAGTTATCGTGTCGCGAACAATCTGGTTTGGCATCATGCAGAGGACATCGGAAAGATGCAGCTCATTCCAGAAATCCTCCATGATGCTGTGCAGCACACCGGTGGGCGTTCGTTGCTTGACCGCGCACTGAGTCTCTTGGATTAGGAGTTACCATGCCAAATGAATTGACTGAGTCATTAAGTCGTTTTCGGTTAAGTTTTGTTTTACGCAATCCTGCCGATCCATACGGTCCTGCGATATTTGAAAAAGTGGTTCCGCCACTCCCCGATGCGGCAATTGTTCAGTTTGAGAATCGCATCGGCGGGAAATTGCCGGCGAGCTATCGCGAATTCATCAGCCAATACAGCGATGTGCTGATTCATGGTGGCCAATTTCAAGATGTATCGGTCGGTGTGTTTTATGGTCTTCGGAGTGATAGCGTCGAATCCTACCGCCTGGATTGGAAATTCGACGTTACTAGAGGAAGAGTTTCGGATGACTGGATTCCAATTACTTCGGACACTGGTGGGAATTGGATTTGTCTGGTTCTGAAGTCGTCTAACTCTGGCTCCATATTTTGGTGTGATCACGAAGATCCCAATTACACTGAGTTATTGGCCCGAAGTTTTGACGACTTTATTGCGGGTATTCATGCTCCTTAGCGGACGGAAGAGAGGCACGCGGGACGACCAAAATCAGTGGCAAGCCGCCCGTCCTGTCGTACACGGGCGGATGACACGCACCGACCATCGGGATGGCCGTGGTGAATAATGTGCTGACGCCGACTTCTATTGTTTCAGAGGGGCTCGCAAGCTCCACGTCCTTCGACGACTCAGGACGTGCCGCCCATGTTCCGTGTCTGAGAAATGTCGGTAGTACGAACCAGCCGCAGACGCTGGACGAATTGCTCCGGCTCTCTGCCGAGGAACTCGGTCGTTGCGAGATCGCCCGAATGAATCTGCTCTGTGCGACCGGTTTGCCAGGAGCGGAAAACCTGGACGTTGATCAAGACCTCATCCAGTTGGATGCGTGGGCCGAGCGCATTTTTGTGATGACCGAATCCCATCTCGACGCCTTTCATCGAAATCCGGCGCTGTTTGAAAATTCGGAACCGCTGTGGCGGATGCTCGGCCTGACTCGGATTCTG
>CAIJTL010000171.1 GCA_903823545.1 uncultured Planctomycetaceae bacterium | reverse complement strand
GTCGTGCCGGTGACGGAGATATCACCGGAGTCGGTGACAGCACCCGTGGAAGTGACGGCGAGGTTTCCAGCGGCGGTTGTGGCACCGAGGTTGATGGCGCTGGCGGCGGCGATGGTGATGTTTCCGCCGGTGAGGACGAGGGCTCCGGTGAAGACATTGGTGGTCACACCAAGAGTGATGTTCGCCGCAGTGGCGTCGATGGTGGTCGTGCCCGTGATGGCGAGCTTTCCGGTGTTGGTCACAGCACCGCCGGGATCGACGACGAAGTTGCCCGTCAGGGTCGAGGCACCAAGGACTGTCGCGATGGAGTTGGTGATCGTGGCGGTGGAGCCCGTCACGCCGATCGCTCCGGTAAAAGCGGAACCAGCTTGATCCAACGTGATTGCCGCCGTTCCCGCGCTCAAGGTCGTGGCTCCGGTGACAGTAATGCTTCCGCTGTCGGTGATGGCACCCGTGGCGGTGACCGCCAAGGTTCCCGTGGCGGTTGTCGCACCGAGGTTCACGGCTCCCGTGGCCGCGACGGCGATGTTGCGGCCCGTCAGAATCAGAGCGCCGGTGAAGGCGTTGGTGGTGGTTCCCAACGTGATGTCGTTGGCTCCGACGTTGATGGTCGTCGTGCCGGTGATGGCCAGTTTTCCGGTGTTCGTCACCGCACCTGCGGTCGGAGTGACGCTCAACGTTCCGGAGAGAGTTGAGACCCCCAGAATCGTGGCCCGTGAATTGGTGATCGCGGCGTTGGAGCCAGTGACTCCGATCGCACCCGTGAAGGCCGAACCGGCTTGATCCAGCGTGATGGCCACGCTGCCAGCGTTCAAGGTCGCTGTCCCGGTGATGGCGAGGTTGCCGCTGTCGGTGATCGCGCCCGTTGACGTGACGACAAAATTTCCAGAGACCGTCGAGGCCCCTAAGTCGACGGCCCCGGTCGCGGCGAGGGTCACGTTCTTTCCGGTGAGAGAAACGGCACCAGTCAACGCATTTGTCGAAGTGCCCAGGGTAATGTCGTTGGCTCCGGCATTCACGGTCGTTGTTCCACCCACAGTCAGTTTACCCGTATTGGTCACAGCGCCCGTCGGCGTGACTGAGAGATTGGTCGCAGCGGTGATGACACCGAGTTTGACGGCTCCGGTCGCGGCGACGGTGATGGCGTCGCCGGTCAACGCCAATGCTCCACCGAAGACGTTCGTCGAAGTCCCCAGCGTGATGTCATTGGCTCCGGCGTTGACCGTCGTTGTCCCTGTGACACTGACCTTTCCGGTGTTTGTCACGTCACCAGCGGTGGAAGTGACGGCGAGCGTACCTGTCAGAGTCGAGACCCCGAGGACCGTGGCGGCGGTGTTCAAGACGGCGGCGTTTGATCCCGTGAAGCTGATCGCGCCCGTGTATTCAGAGGCGGCTTGGTCGAGAGTGATTGCCGCACTGCCTGAGTTCAAAGTGGTGGTTCCGGCGACCGTGATGGTGCCACTATCGGTGATCGCTCCGGTCGACGTGACGGACAAATTGGCGTCAGCCGTTGTCACACCCAGATTGATGGCCCCGGTCGCCGCGACGGTGATGTTGTTTCCGCTCAGGATCAAGGCCCCCGTGAAGGCATTGGTCGCCGTTCCGAGTGTGATGTTGTCGGTTCCCGCATCAATCGTGGTGGTCCCACCGACCGACAGCCTGCCGGTGTTCGTGACTACTCCACCAGGGGCAACAGTCAAGGTGCCGGTCAATGTGGATGCGGCCAAAGCGGTAGCCAAAGTGTTCGTGATCAAGGCGTTTGAGCCGGTCACGCCGATGGCTCCCGTGAAGGCGGAACCGGCTTGATTCAAGGTGATCGCAGTGGTCCCGGCGTTGAGTGTCGTGGTCCCGGTGACAGTCAAATCTCCGCTGTCGGTGATCGCCCCAGTGGAGGTGACCGCCAAGTTGCCAGTGGCGGTGATCACACCGAGATTGACGGCTCCCGTGGCACCAATGGTGACGTTGATGCCTTTGAGCACCAACGCGCCTGTGAAGACATTGGTGGAATTGCTCAGCGAGAGATTGAAGCCAGTCGCATCAATCGTGGTCACTCCGCCAACGGCGAGTTTCCCTGTATTTGTGACGGCACCGTTCGGAGTGACCGTCAACGCGCCCGACAACGTGGAAACACCCAAGACCGTGGCGCGAGAATTGGTAATCGTCGCAGACGACCCCGTGACACCGATCGCGCCGGTGTACGCGGACAAGGCTTCATCCAAGGTGATCGCCGTGCTGCCGGCATTGAGCGTTGTGGTTCCGGTCACTGTCAGTGTCCCGCTATCGGTGATCGCCCCCGTCGAGGTGACCGCCAGATTTCCCGTGGCCGTCGTCGCCCCAAAATTCACCGCCCCCGTCGCCGCCACAGTGACGTTCTTACCGCTCAGAATTAACGCCGCCGTAAAGGCGTTGGTCGACGTCCCCAACGTAATATCATTCGCTCCCGCAGAAATCGTCGTCGTACCAGTCACCGTCAACTTACCGGTATTCGTCACCGCGCCAGACGGTGTTACAGATAAGTCGCCGCCGACAGTGATAACGCCAAGGGCTGTTGCACTGTTCGAGGTAATTGTGAGGTCTTTTGTCGCGGCCGTTGTGGCGGCCACGGATTCAGCGGCGGTCAGAGCAATCGCTAGATCGCCACTGGTGCCGGTGACCTTTAAGGAGTCGGCGGCAGCACCGCCATTAAAGCTCACCGAAGTCAGGTTACTGCTGTTTGCCGACGAGATTGTCGTGTACAGCTTGCCGCCTACTTTGACCGTTGTTGATGAAACACCGGCAGTGACCTCGACGTTATCGGCTGCTGCTGTCCCGGTGAGAGTCAGCACTCCTGAAGAAAAAGCAACGCCGAATGCAGGTAAGCATCGATCTTCGAGGAGTTGCGCCGCTTCGGGAGCACCTCCGTTGTATGTGAGGTGTGTGGCATGGCGTCGTTTGCTCCGCCGCCGTAACGACGAAGTTTTTAGGCTGGTCCACAGACTCTCAAAGTAACCACGGCTGCGGAAAAAACTCAGCATGCTCAAGACTCCCGAAACTTCGAGCCCTCAAAGATCCGACGACGCGAATCAGGAGTCGAAGCTGCGACATGAGACTTGTGTCGCAACGGGGGTCAAGTGGATGAAAAATTACGGAGTAAGTCGCGGTGAATCGGAAACACCGCTACAGGCGCAAGAATGCCTGCAAGTCGGAAAGGATCGCCGTTGCTGTCGCCTCAGCGGCTTCGCGAGTTAGTAGCTCGCCGCGATGTAGTCGCTGCCGAACATCTTCTAAGACATCAGCCCGTACTTCAGGTAGCTCGCCCAATCGAGCTTTCAATTCAGTGTTCTCACGCGAAGCACTTGCCGAAGATGTTGACGAAGATTGCGAGGGAGACGACGTACGTCGACTTCCGCCAGTGGCCCCCGGACGAACCGGTCGGCGACCAAAAAGCGGTGATCCATAGGATTCGCCATCAATGCGCATCGCAATCTCCCGACCTCATGCTGAGTCATGTCGTCGCTTCGAATTCTGTGCGGCGACTTTTCAAACCAGTTGCTTTGTTCAAAAAGCGGGGCATAGTTGCCCGGCACTAAATATGGGTCAAGGTCAACATGTCCGCTCACTCTCACTCATCACCAACTTCCGCTCCGACGCCGAAACCTTCGGCTCCTGTCGTTGCGAAAGTACCATCTCCAACTCCAGCAATTGCCTCGCCACCAGCTGTTGCCGCAGAAACCCCGACCTCAACTGATTCGCCAACCGCCCCACGTCGCGCTTTACCGTTATTTGCGATCGCACTCGCCATCGTCGGTACCCTTCCTCTCGGGCTGGGTATCGGAATGGCTCGCCGAGCAGCGATTGCCGCTGCCGCAGCAACACACACAAATTCAAAACATAAAGAGAACCCAACCCGCGATGATGCCGCTGCCGTCGAGCGGACTCGGCGGAACCGGCAAAAAGCGGACGAATTCTTTCGAGCCAGAGAATTCCGACTCGCGCTGCAACTCTACCAATCGAACGAAACCGTCGAGTCCTTGCGACACTCCGAAGAAGTCGCCTTCAAGATTGCACTCTGCCGCGAATCGCTTGGCCAGATCGACGAGGCACTCGTCGAGTACCGCGAACTCTCGGCTCGAGATCATTCACCGTTAAGATCTGCCGCTTTGTTGGCTCAGGGAAGAATCTGGCTCGCGAAACAGGAGCATCAGCACGCTCGCGAGGTGTTTCGCCAATTATGCCGGTCGACAGTCCCCATAAACGCGGCACCATCAGAGATCGGCCAAGATGCTCGCATTTTTCTAGCGATGACTTGGCTGCAAAATGCAGCCTCCCAGAGTGATGTATTGGAGACGCCCTCCCCAATCTCGCCACTGTCTGAAATCGCGTGGAAGGGAATTTCACCGTTTAATCCAAGCAACATTGGCGGCGGAGATTCACCAACTGCTGGTACACCAGAAGCGAGCGAAGCAACTCCCCAGAATCCACGCGATGACGATCCAAATCCTGTTCTCGATTTTGTTTCGGTAACAAATGAGATTGAGGCGGAGGGATTCTTAGAGGAACAAATTAAATCCGCGCCGCACCACCGTTTGGTCGGACATGCGAAGTTGGCATTGGGGCATTTCGCATTTCAACGCGGCGATACGGACTCTGCGGCATCACGTTTTGAAAAAGTGATGTCGAAGTCATCAGACACCGTTTCTCTAATTGCCGCATACAACAGCGGGGTGATTCATTTTCAAGGTGGAAACCTTGCTTCAGCGGTGACTTCGCTTGGTAAAGTCGTTGATGGTGCCCCCGGACATGGATTGGTCGTTCCCGCGTTGATTTTGCGTGGAAGAGCCGCAATTGCATTGGGGAACGTCGAGCAGGCGGCCTACGACTTGAAGCGAGCAGCAGATATTTCGAATACTGAAGATGAGCGAAGTTGGGCCACAGCCTTCATGGGCATGGCGTTCCTTCAGGCGCGCAAGCAAGACGTTGCGGCAAAGGCAATGTTTCAGCGACGCGATCGCATCACCAAAGAAGCGGCACGAACGCTCGGCGGACTTGTTGTCGCACTGGCTCGGCTTGAGACAATTGAGTCAACAGATTCTCGCGATCGCGAAACGCTGTTCCTCTTACGCGCCTTGGCAAACTTGAATCCTGACGCTCCTTATCTTGGTGACTGCGGTCGCACTTTGATTGGCCGAGCGTATGTCAAAGTAAACCTCGGCGTAGAGATGGCCGAGGTTTACTCACAAGCTTTGTCAAAAAGTGTTCGTGAGCCGTATGCATCGGAGATGAAAGCCACACTCGGGAAGTACTTGCTGTCGATCGGTGATGAGCAAGAGGGGCTTGCATTGCTAACAAGTGTTCGTGAAGCCAAACAGTCGCCATGGTCATTCGCCGCAACACTGACAATGGCGAATTGGGAACTTTCGCAACATCACGAACAAGAGTGCCTCGACATCTGCCAAGAATTGCTGCATCTCGATGCCGATGTCGATCGCACTTCGGTACTTCGGCTGATGGGGGCGGCATACGAACGAACCGGAAACCTTGCCAAAGCTGCGGAGTGCTTTGCGGGTACATTTCGATAATTCAAAAGCAATGCGAAGTCTTAGAAATTGTCGTCGATGAAATCAAATGGATTTTTCCGGCCACAGAAAAGAGCAAGCCCGGCAATTGCCGGGCTTGTTTAATTCTTTCGACACGCGTTGAAGGTAACTCAACCGCGTCACTCGCTATCAGCAGCTTCAGGTGTTACTGGAGCCGGAGCTGGTTCTTCCGGCCATTCCATCAGCAACTCTTCGGGAGCTGCGAGCGTAACGGTGTTGTCTTTGCCAGCTTTCAATTCAATTCCGGCTTCAGCCAGCTTCTTCGCTTGTTCCGAATCCTTGTCGATCGTGATCGAGTCGGAAATCGTTCGCCACCATTGAAGGTGCGGCCAATCGCGACGAACTGTCCGCAGCGTAGTTTCCATCGCCTTGCCATTCACTCCGGCGCTAAAACCAGCTCGCTTGGCGACGATAGTATACTTCGCCAGTTTAGAAGCCCGCTTTAACTCCCACAAAAGCTCAGCCACTTCTTCGGCACGTGTTGTTGCCATCTTTTTTCATTCTCCTCATGAGTCAACAAAGAAAGGCCACCGAATCGCGATGATCGAGGGCCTTGAGTTTGGTGCTTAATCACAATCCAATTTGCCACGACACAGCAGTTACCTTAATCGAACCCCCAGGGGGTCTCAAGACCCACGGAAGACTTCATGAACCGCGCTTTTGACCGTCATGGCATCCACTTTGAATATCCCGAAGATTGGATTCTACATGAGCAATCCACTCCTGAAGAAATCACGGTCACCATCAACAGTCCAGAAACGTCCTTTTGGTCGTTCACACTGTTGTTGGACCGGCCTGATCCGTATCGCGTCGTGGAAACTGTGATTGATGCGTTGCGTGAAGATTATTCGGACGTAGATGTCTACACAAATGAAGGTCAGTTGGGTGAGCTGTCGGCGGTTGCACGAGATGTCGACTTCGTGTGTCACGAACTCATTGGAAGTGCGTTTATTCGAGCGGCAGTCATTCCCGGTGGGACACTGTTGGTGTTTTATCAAGGGGCTGATATCGAGCTAGAAGAAACACAATTAATGCTGGAACGCATCACGAAAAGCCTGACTTGGGAAGCGTCTACAGAGCCACGAATGATTGACGTTTTGGACTTATTTGAGTTAGCAGAAGATGACAAAAACGAGGATGAATTAGACGAAGATTTGGCGTAGTTCAACTCGAAGCACGAGCCAAGAACGAAAGAATAGGATTGGCTGAATTGAAGGATCGATGGTAGCCTCCGTCGCGTTGACTTGATTGGTGCAAGTCGTTTTCAACGAGTTCAACAAGGATGTTGACGGAGGGTTCGCTAATGGCAGCTCCGGATCTTGACTCACTCGCTAAGGAAGGTCGGCAACTTTTTCGACTGGGAAAATACCAGGAATCGATTCCTATATTCGAACGAGTACTGAAACACGATCCCGATCAAGCCGACGTTCATGACGCGGTTGCGATGGCGTACTTCATACTCAAGCAATACGACCTGGCGATTGAGCACTTTAATCGAGTGGCCCAACTGCAACCGACGAACGCAAAAGTGCACATCAATATCGGGGCGGTCTACAACCGAAAAGAAGAATTCCAGAAAGCGTCCGAGGTGCTCAAGAAAGCCGTTGCTAAGGACGGCAAAGCGGTTGAGGCTTATTACAACTTGGGGATTGCCTACCGGGGGCTTAAGCAGTTTCCAATGGCTGTAAACGCCTATAAGGAGGCGCTCAGGCTAAATCCGAAGATGCTCGACGCATTGCAGAATCTTGGCAACGTTTTGCTGGAGATGAACAACCCCAAGGCGGCAATTGAGCAGTACAAAAAAGCCCTCGACTTAAACCCGAAGTTCGTTCGAGCTCAACGTGGACTTGAGCGTGCTGAAGAAGCGCAGGGCAAGGTGGCAGCAAGCTTCAATCCATTTGGTCGACTTGTCGCCGAGTCACCAACTAAACAGGCTCCAATTGAATTTCGGCCCAAGAATTTGAGTCCAGAGGAACGTTTAGCTGACCGGCAAATCCTCAGGCGGATGATGGTCGAATTCCAATCAACGGGACAACAGATGATGGAACATCTCCGTGATGCCGTGATAGATGACGTCATCCAACTCAATCGCGGCGTCCAACAAAGCACAAAAGAAATCAGTAAGCTGCTGTTCTCAACACAAGATAAGTTTCAGCGATCGCTTAAGAAGTTTCACGAGCTTCATAATGATCTCCAGAAGCTCTCGAACGAGTTGCGAAAGCATGAAGCGGAAGTGACCATCCGGTGAATTTCTTCGCGACGGAATCCAACGATGCCCCAACTTCCTCTCTTCGTCTTCGGAACACTGCGGCAAGGCGAGTGCAATCATCATTTGCTTTCTGGAGCATTTGATCGAGTTCAGTCAGCCAAGTTACGAGAGTTTGCTCGTGTTGAAACGCTAATGATTGCACGCCACGTGAATTCGGTGGTTGACGGTGAGCTCTTCGATCTCACTCCGTCGACATATTCTCATACTCTCCAAGGTTGTGATCACCTTGAAGAGATTCCCGTCGGGGAGTTAGTCGGTCCTGATTATCGCCGAATTCCTGTACGCGTCTCGACACCCAGCGGAGATGTTGTTGCCTGGGCGTATGTTCGACCGGATGCTGAACCTGACGCTGTTCTCCGTCACTTGGCCGAAGATGAGTTATCGAGACTCGCCGAGCTTTGTGGCCACGAAACATAGTCCCGGGCCGCAAGTTTGAACCCTGGATTTCTCTGGTCGCGGAGAAAATCGGTTCACAAATTCGATAGGACTTAACCTTCAAGTAGGGTGACTGCTTGGAATCAATGCCGCGATCACGAATAGAATCACGTTGGCGTTTCCATTGAGGCACCATTGTCTATCGGAGAATAGTTCATGCGACTTCGTTTACTTTCTGCTGTCGTTATTGCAACTTTTTGTGGTTTCAATGTTGATAGTGTCCTTCACGCTGAGAGACCACGGGCGGTGGCTGTTCCTGTTGAGTGTGGCTACACGTCGTCGTTGTTCGATGGCAAGACGCTCGACGGTTGGACTGTCGAGAACGATGCCAAAGTCGAAATTCAAGATGGCATGATCTTCTTGAAAGACGGTAACGGATGGCTTCGCTCCAATCATGTTTATGCGGATTTCAAACTCCACATCGAATGGAAAGCACTCAAGGAAGACAAATACGATGCGGGCATTTACTTGCGAGCCGTTCCCGGTGGTGCCCCGTTTCCGAAACGAGGATATCAAGCCAATTTACTCAAGGGTAAAGAGGGGAATATCGGCACGATTCCAGGAGCCGAAAGCAGTGGATTAGTGAGACTTGGCGAGTGGAACGCCTTTGATATTACGGTAATTGGCGAGAGCGTCACGACGTTTATCAATGGCCGACTGGCCTACTCCGTTAGTGGCATCAAGGAACCCGTTGGCCACGTCGGAATTCAAGTGGAGGTCCCGCTTGGAGGGCAGTTCTTGCTACGAAATCTCCAAATCACTGAACAGGGGTTTTCGAGTCTCTTCAATGGACAAGATTTCTCTGGCTGGGAGGGAGCTGGCCAAGATGCGAACACTTGTTGGAAGGTCGAAGACGGCTTGCTGGTCTGTACCGGACAAAAAGGTCCTTGGCTGAAGAGTTGTTGCGAGTACGGCGATTACAGCCTGCGATTTGATTATCTGTTGGCACCGGGCGGAAACAGCGGCGTTTATGTTCGAGTTCCACAAGATGGAAATCATCATCGTGAGAACGAGGCGAAACCGGCGGCAGGTTTCGAGGTGCAAGTGCTTGATGATGCCGATCCGCAATATGCCAAGCTGAAGGACTTCCAGTACTCCGCGTCAATTTACGACATCGTTGGTGCAAACCCGCGAAACACTCGACCCGCCGGCCAATGGAATACTCTGGAAATCAATTGCGACGGATATCACATCACAACTCGACATAACGGTGTCGTCGTTACTGACATCACGGCAGAATCACACCCAGCGATCAAGCTGAGAGAACTCAAAGGGTTCCTTGGCCTGCAAAACCACAGTACTCAAGTGAAATTTCGTAACCTTCGAATCGGCGCGCCGGTTCCAAGCCCGTCGAAATAGTGGTTTGAGTTTTTTGAAATGCAGCCAATCAACAAACGAAAACGCCTGGGTCCGAATCCTTTCGGCCCAGGCGTTTTCATGGTGAGAATGCAGACGCACTCACATTCCCACCTCACACGGCGATCGTCCGTGATCACCCTATCTCCGCAGCCCGGTTAGCCAGCGGAAGATCAATTCCATTTCCGATTCGAACTCGTCGCCAATCTTGTGAAGTCGATGTTCTCGATTTCATTAGGCTCTGAGTTCAATTGTTTTAGGTGAAGGCCGCTTGAGCCATTTCGTCGAATCGAGCAGCGTGTCGTTGTTCAAACTCCGTCCAGACTTGCTTGTCCCAAATTTCTGCGTGGTCTTGCACACCTAATAACATCACTTCTCGTTTGAGCTGGGCGAACTCGGCCAGCCTTTCTGGAATTCGAATTCGCCCCTGGCCGTCTAGCTCAACTTTCTCAGCACGCGAAAACAGCAATCGTTGAAAATTAAGCACCTCTGCTCGGTTTGAAGAACTCGAAGCCAAGCGTTGAGCAAGCGCGTCGAACCCAGTTTTGCTGTACAGCGACAACGACTTATCTTGGCCCGGAGCCACGTATAACTGAATCACCTCGTCAGTCGGGGGCGAGGAGGTTGTTGTTAACGAAAAATCTTCACGGAGAGGCTTGGGAACCGCGATCCGGTTCTTGTCATCCAGCGATCGCTCAAATGTCCCTGTCAGGGCCATCAGTCACCACTCTTCCCCACAACCAACCACTGGCCCCCATAGTGATCTTCCTCGGCCCAACCGTCAAGCAAGTTTTTGTCGGCATACTCGCTCAAGTCAGCGGCTGTCGACGCAGGTCTAAGGCAGCCAGACAATTGCCGCTTTCGAGAAATTCTAAAGATGCCT
>CAIJTL010000170.1 GCA_903823545.1 uncultured Planctomycetaceae bacterium | reverse complement strand
GTTTTTCAACCGGGCTTCTCCGTCTTCGGTCAGGGCGACCTCTGCGGAGAGTCGGTGTGCGGTGCGAGCCTCTTCGTATTCTTTCCCTTTTCCCTCTTGGACAAAGAATGATTCGATGCCAAATTCGATGTTTCCTGGGCCGACGATTTTACCTTTCATGACACGTCCAGAAGTTGGTCGCTCAAAGGCCGCAGACGTCGCACTCCAGTGGCGGCCATCCGAATCTGCTGCCAAGGTCAAGTAGATTTCACGACCAGCCGACTCTGCAGCGTAAATATCACCGCCGATTGGGCTGATGTTGCTGAATTCGTATCGCAGAATGACATAGTCGCCGCGAAACATGTCGCGTGGGTCGACCGGAATCACGCGAAATAAAACGGTGTCGCCCGTCATCAGCGTCCATCCGCTCTGAGCGATCATTGCTCCGAGCACACCGAGTTGAAACGCGACAGCGAGTATCAACAGCACACGTTCTCGCCGTTGAATCCAAGTCCAGATTCCGCCGTGTGACACTGCCTTTTCCATTCCTGTACTCATCTTTTTTCCTTTGTTCGTCATTCATCTTCGGACAACGCGACGACATCACCTTGGTGAGCCGCCGTCACTGCATGGCTGACTTTTCTCTTCTTCCAAAACAGAGCCATCCCAAACAAGAACGCTCCGCAGATGAAGAACACCAACGCGCCGCCGAGCATTCCCCCCATCGCTCCGAACAGATCGAAGTAGCGCAGCGTGGTCCATAGCAAAAAGTAAATCACGCCAATCGAGAACGGACGACCGCGATCTTCTCGTAGTCCAAGCAGCATCAACCAAATCCCAAAGGCCAACATGGCCGCGTTGGCGAACAGCGTTGGCACATACGGCTCCTTCGCGATCGCGTGCCAGACCGACAAGAACGCCATCAAGGCCATCAATGCCACCGGCATCCATTGTCGTCGAGCGGTCTCTTTCATGCCGTTGAGCAGATCTTTGCCCGAGTTCCAGCGACCGTGCGAGCGGACCACAACCGCTAGTCCAATGATTGCGATACCGACGATCGCCGCCGCCTGCATCAACGCGCCAATGGATCGCTCGTCCGAACTCCACCATGAGTACTTATGAGTTTCCACGAAGCTCAACGGAATCAGCATCGCCCCCGCGATCAACACGCCGTACGTCCGATAGGGAATAGCCAAGCGACTTCCCACCGCATGCGTCTCAGCAACGATCAGCAAGAAGCTGCCGACTGCGCCCATGAAGAAGATCGGATTCTGATGCCAATGCCACGTCTGTTCCCAGGAAATGCTTTGCAAACAGAACCACCATGTCAGCAATGGGACGTACAACCACAGCGGCTTCGCTGATTTCGAACGGTATGCCCACAGTACTCCCGGAGCACTCAGCAGCGGCAATGTGTATGCCCCGTTCGGAAACCAACGCATTCGGAAGAGGAAGGACATGCCCAGATCACTGAAGCCGATTAGTTCCATGCCGCACCAGATCGACAGTAACACCACCAACAACGCATGAGCTAACAACGAATCCAAACAAACCGCGATTGGCAACGTCCCAACGGCCCACCACCACATGCCGTCCGGATAGTGTCCATTGAGATGAAAGACTTGTGCGACGAGCCAAATCCCGCAGCCGTAAAAGATTGCACCCAAACAGAAGAGCACATTCGACAATCCAATCGCACCGCGTTGATACCGGACCGTAAACGCCGCGACATAAGTCGTGATAATTGTCCCAAAGACCAGCACCAATTTGATAATGTCCGGCATTGCCTCCCAGTTGAATGAAATCAACAGGAGGACTCCCGCCGCGACCATCAACGCTGCTGTTCCCATCAACGCCGTGACCGCTTTTGAACTTGTTGCTTCTGCGGCGTCGTCCAGCGAAGGGTATTGATCGACGATCGCCTGCTGCTGCTCGGCAGAGATCACTCCGGCACCTTGCCAAGCTTCAAGTTCTTCACTCAGCCATTTGCGGCGTGAGCTTGTAATTGGTCGTTTTGTCATTATTGAGGTTCCGCACTTCCCAAGAATCACATGCCGCATGGGCCGACGAAACTACGTCAGACGATCGGCTGCGTCACAGAGGTCGTGATTTTTCACAAGCGAGATTGACCCGGTGATAACTGCATTAACGCGATTCAATCGTGAAACGCACAAGGATTTTGCCACTTGCCGGAGTTGCCGCGTTGGTTGTTAGTTGGAATACACGAACTCATTCAAATTCAAAATGACCCGGCACAACAATTCAAGCGATTTACGTTGAATGTCATGTGGTGAAATCGAAGAGTTGTTCGTTTTTGCTTCATTCACCAGCAGATCGTTCTGCTCGGCAAGATAGCGTTTCAGCGTTGCGACTTCTGTTGCATTTGGCGTTCGGCACAACGTCAGCCGAAAAGCCAAGTCGATTTGTCGAGTGAGATCGTCTCCCGCTTCGCGAGCCAATCTCTCGGCCAGATGTTTTGCTTGCCGGTTCGCAAACTCACCGTTGAACAATGCCAGCGCCTGCGGTGCGATTGTTGTGCGGTTTCGGAGTTCCGTTGACCGAGTCGTGTCGCACACGTCGAGAACTTCCAGGAACGGCACGATCAACGCTCGTTTTACGAACGCATAAACCGTTCGGCGAGAACTGGCGGCTTCGTCAAACTTTGGCCATACGACGTTCGGGTCGCTGTTTCCCGCGAGCACTTCCGGGGCAATTTCCAAATAAACACCCGGTCCACCAATTGGTCGCCGCAATTGGCCAGATACCACCAACATCGAATCACGAATCGCTTCGACTTCCAGTCGCCGATAGGGAAACCGCCAGAAGGAAACGTTGCGAGGATCTTTCTCGCCGTAAAGCGGGTGGTCGGCTTTGCTCATGCGATACGTGTTGCTCGCCAAGATCAAGCGATGCAGCTTTTTGATCGACCAGTTCGCGTCATGCACAAACCAATGCGCGAGCCAATCGAGCAATTCCGGATGCGTCGGTTCTTCGCCGATGATCCCAAAGTCGCTCGGCGTCCGCACGAGCGCCTCGCCGAAGTGATATTGCCACACGCGATTGACGATGACGCGCGCCGTCAGCGGATTGTCAGCACTCGCCATCCAACGAGCGAACGCCAATCGACGACCGCTCGTTCCTTGTGGCGATTTCTGGCTCGACAAATCGAGTTGCTGTTTCACCAAGACCAGTGGAACCCCTGGCTGAACCTCTTTGCCGCGAGCGGTCGCCTGACCGCGCAACAACAGAAACGTTTTCGGCGGCGGCTCGGCTGATTCCATGAGAAAGTAGGCTCGAGGCAAATCGGGAGTCGTTTCTCGCAACTTAGCGAGCTGGATTTCAAGCTGCGAAACCTGCTCCCGTTTGTCAGTCGGCAGCGCCGCCAGTAACTCTGCTTCCAACTGCATTGTGTGTTTTGAAACGAAATCCTTTTGAGTCGAAGTTCGCTGATCGGCAGCGACGCCAAACGCGGTCACGATATCTGCAGGCAACGCGCTTTTGCCTGATGCCAAAAACTCTGTCCGAATCGAATCACGCACGACAGCGATCTGCTTTCGACACGCATCAATCTGTCGATCACGTTCGATCAACGCCGCTCGTTGTGCGAGCGTCCCCGCCGGAAGATCGAGGTCGGCTCGTCCCCCTTGTGGCCGCTTCAACGGATCAAGCACTGCCGCGAGTCGGTAGTAATCTTCCGCCGCGATTGGATCGAACTTGTGGTTGTGGCAGCGAGCGCAGCCGACCGTGATTCCGAGAAAGACTTGCGACGTCGTGCGAATGATGTCGTCGAGTTGGTCCGCTCGATCTTGTTCAAAGTCCGCTGGTTCATCATCCCACGGGCCGAGCCGATGAAAGCCAGTCGCGATGATCGTCTCCATTGAGGCGTCGGGCAATTCGTCTCCCGCAAACTGCTCGACGATGAAACGGTCATAAGGTTTGTCGGAATTGAATGCCTCAATCACGTAGTCGCGGAATCGCCAAACGCTTGGTTTCGCTCCGTCACGTTCATAGCCGTTCGTCTCGGCATATCGGACCAGATCAAGCCAGTGCCGCGCCCAACGTTCGCCGTAACTCGGACGATTGAGCAAATCATCAATGAGCCGTTCAATCGCATCGGACGCTTTATCTGCCAGAAACTTTTCTTGCTCATCAATCGACGGCGGCAGTCCTGTTAGGTCGAGATACAGACGACGCATCAGATCGGGTCGTTCTGCAATCGGATTGGGTTGCCAACCTTGCTTCTCCAACTTCGCGAGCACGAACGTATCGATCGGTGTTTGCACCCAATCGCGGTTCTTCACCATCGGAATCGCGTGTCGTACGACAGGACTAAACGACCAATGCTCGCGGTCTGAGTCGCTGATTTTGAAGTCGTCAGCCATCACGAACAGCCCGCATCCGAAGCAGACCGCCAGCCACATGCTGAACCGCAGAGTCATCATCATGAATTCGAACTCCGATCAGTCTTCACTGAGTTAACGGGCGATTTTTTGTTGCTCTGGCAAGTTTCTTAGTAGCCATCACGCTCCGGGTGATGGGATGATTGCTCCACAAATCTTGGGTAAGCCTTCGGCTCGTCACGCGGAGCGTGACGGCTAGTTCGTGGCGGTGGTACTCAGAATTTACCTCGACTTTCGTGGCGGTCAGTATGTCTTTTGTCAGAGATCATGGCAAACTGCCGCCTGTGGTTTCGGTCAAGACAATCAAAAGCAATGACTTCATCCTGCATTTTTGGAGGTACCTATGTTGCGACAGTTGTTGATCGTTCTCTTGGTCGGTTCGGGCGTTTCATCAATCGGCGTTGCGGCTGATCGCGAGACCAAGGTGCGTGGCGACAAGAAGCAAGTCGAGTCCGCTGGCTTCTGGATTTACAACGATCTGCCACGTGGGATTGCTCAAGCCAATGAATCGAAGAAGCCGTTGTTGGTCGTTTTTCGATGCATTCCGTGCGAAGCCTGTGCTCAGCTTGATGAGCAAGTTGTTGAACGTGATCCCAGTGTGAGAGATTTGCTCGACAAGTTTGTTTGTGTGCGGATTGTGCAGACTAACGGAATGGACTTGTCGCTGTTTCAGTTCGACTACGACCAATCGTGGGCCGCGTTTTTCATGAATGCAGACATGACGATTTACGGACGTTATGGAACTCGATCGCATGAGACGGAATCAGTGCATGACGTGTCACTCGAAAGTTTCTCCAAGGCGTTAGCCGGAGCACTCGAATTGCATTCGCAGTTCCCCAAGAACAAAGAGTTGTTTGCCACCAAGCGAGGACCGGCTTCGGCGGTGAAGGTGCCGGAAGACTTTCCGAAGTTGAAAGGAAAGTACGGAGCGAAGCTCGACTACGAAGGGAAAGTCGTGCAGAGCTGCATCCACTGCCACCAAGTGGGTGAGTCACTGCGGCAGGTCGCTCGCGAAGGTGGAAAAGCGATGCCCGACAAAGTTCTATTTCCGTACCCGAACCCGAAGGTGCTCGGATTGATCCTCGATCCGAAAGAGCGTGCGACAATTCAACAAGTGGTGGCCGGTTCGGTCGCTGACAAAGATGGCTTTCAGGTCGGGGATGAGATCACTCAATTGTCCGGTCAGCCGATTCTGTCGATCGCTGACGTGCAATGGGTGTTGCATCACGCTGACGCGAGCAAGTCGCTCAAGGTCGAGGTCAGTCGCAAAGGTCAGACGAAGTCACTGAAGTTATCTCTTCCCGATGGTT
>CAIJTL010000169.1 GCA_903823545.1 uncultured Planctomycetaceae bacterium | reverse complement strand
TCGCCGAATCCGGCACCGATCCCTGTCAGCACGACCGAACCCTGCCCCGAATCTTCGGCGACAGTGACGTTGCTGATGTTGTTGAGAACCGGATCATCGTTGCTGGGAGCAACGTTGACTGTGACCGAACGAACTGGGCTGAGAGCGTCGTCCCCGTTTCCGAAGATGCCGTCAAAGCCCGCGTCTTGAACTTGAATGTCGACCGTTGTTGAACCAACGGCATTCGGCTTCGGAGTGACGTTGATGGAACCAGTTGGGTTCGCGTTTGTGTAGACCACGGCAGCAGTAACAAGCGACGTGTTGTTGCTCGTGGCGATGACTCGGAGATGCTGGAATTCCAGCGGACCAGCCGTGATGCCAGTGAGGCTGATGACGCCAGCATTCGGTTGGTCCTCGCTCAGATTCAACGGCGAGGCGGGTTGAGTCAGTGTCGGCGCATCATTGAACGAACTCACGACGACGGTGAAGGTCTGCGAGACCGATAAGTTATCGTTCGTCGTCGCGAGGTTGTTGTCGGGACCAGCATCAGTGACCGTGACGGTGATCGTCGCCGTACCGGTTTTGTTGGCGACGGGATTGTAAGTCACGCTGCCGCCCGACTGCGGGTTCGAGTAGTTGACGACCAGATTCTCCAGCAATCCCGGATTCGAAGTGACTGCCGCAGTGACTTGAACTTGTTGGCCCACTCCGTCACCGGAAGTGATCCCGCTGAGGTTCAGCGTTTGAATGCCGCTTCCTTCCGTAATCGGTGACGTGCCGGAAATCGGTGCGAGGGTCGGCGGGTTCACGACATGCACGGTGAAGGTCATCGTCGTCGTCTGCATCGCCGAATCAGTCACCGTCAACGTGATATCAGAACTGCCGACGGCACCGGTCGGAGTAAACGTCAGCGAGCCGATGGTATTGGGCGACGTGTAGTTCAGAACCGGACCGACGGAGAACAATCCCGGCGTCGTGTTGCCAGTGATTTGCACCGTCACTGGACCGGTTTCAAACAGCCCCGCTGCGATGCCGGACAAATCCACCGTCTGCTGAGCTGTCGTGCCGATTTGCAGAACCCGGTTCGGAGCCGAATTGATCACCGGCGGATCATCGTTTCCGGCGGCGATGTTGACGGTCAGTGCTCGCGTGAAGGTGTTGTTGTCGCCGGAGGTATTCAGGTCGAGATCGAAGCCGCCGTCCTCCACGGTCACGTTGATCGTGAAGGTTCCCGCCGCATCTTGAGCGGGAGTGATGTCCAACGTTCCGTTCGTGTTGGCCGTCGTGTAGCCGACGACCAAGCTGGTGAACGCGGACGGATCGACAGCGACAGCGGTGACTCGGAGTGGCTGATTGACTTCGGAGCCGTTGCCCCCGGCGGTGATGCCGCTCAAGGGAATTTGGATCGTCGTCGGAGGAGTTCCTTGGCTATTCGGTTCCGACGTGTTGATGGCGGACAGCGGATCGAGCGTCGGTGGATCGTTGAAGTTCGCGACCGTCAACGTGAAGGTCCGCGTCACGCACTGGTTGTCGAACGATTGCGGATGGACCACAACGGCATTGAGAGCGTGCGATGTGGCCGCCGTGTTGCTCGCGCCGCGTTGAACCGTGAAGCGATTGCCGGACAAGACCGCCGTCACTCGCATCACCTCGTTGCCGATTCGGATGTTGAACGGTGCGACCGCTGGGTTCGGGAAGATCGCGGTGCTGACGACTTGAATGGTTGTGGTTGTTGAGTTGCTGATGGCAGCAGCCAGTTGTCCGGGGATTCCCAGCAAACCGTCCGCTCCGCCGTCGGTGAGTGTCACTGTGATTTGTGACGTTCCCGTTTGTTGCGGCGCGAGTCCGTTGAAGGTGAGCGTCGCTGATTGTGGAGCGGCTAATGGGGACGTGAGACTCTGGTTGAACGTGACCGTCGGATTCGGCACCAATATGAGGTTGCTGCTCACGACGTCGATCTGCAACGGCTGTGTGTTCAAGTCGCCGTCAGAGATGCCAGCCAACGTCACCGTGTTTCCGTTCGCTCCGTCTTCGTCGATCTGTGCATTGAGTGGCTGAGTCAGAGTCGGTGCGTCGACGCTCCCCGTAACGACGACGACGACGTCGCGTGTGAAGGTCGCATTGTCACCCGCCGTGCTGAGCAGCCCATCGAACCCCGCGTCTTCCACGGTCACACGAATCGTCGCCGTGCCGAACAAGTTAGCTGTCGGAGTGAACTTCAAAGTGCCTGTCGAGTTGGCGGATGAGTAATCCACCGATGTGCTCGCAATCAGCCCCGGAATACTGCTGGCAAAAACCGCCGAGGTGACTCGCAAAACTTGCGACTCATTGGGGCCTGCGGTGATTCCGGACAATGCGACCGAAGCCAAGCCTGAGTCTTCTGCAACAATCACAGGCAAGCAAACCGGTGCATTGATTCCATGAGCGGCTTTCTCCGTCCCGTTCACGCCGCGAATGACCGTAAAGTTGTTTCCGGAGATGCCGGTCACGGTCATGATCTCGGTATCGACGACGATGGAGAAATTCGGAGTGGCGGTCGTCGGGAATCCCGTCCCTGGATTGAGCGGAATCAAGGTCGTTGTGTTGTCGATCGCACTCGCCAAGGTTCGCGCCACGTTCGCGGGATTTACCGTTGGCAGATCGTTGAATGGAGTCACGCGGACCACGATCGGAAGATAGGTCACGCCATTGTTCGACGTCGTCTGAATGTTGCCATCCGATCCGGCGTCCGAGACTTTGGCGTAGAAGATCACATCGCCCGCAGCAACATGGGCCGCTGGTGTGAAGTTGATCCCCGCTTGTCCGCTCCCCGGCACAAAGCCTGTGGGAGCAGTGAAGCCCGTCACCGTGGCAGCACCAACACGGCTGGCATAGGCGGGCGGAATCGTGACCTCGACCGACATTGGTTGATTCTCATTCGGTCCCGCATCGAAGCCGGGGAGCGTGATGAGCGTCGGTAGGGCGCTCCCTTGGTTTTCTGCGACGGTGAGTTCGATCGCCTTCGTGACCAACGCACCAGCGACGTGTGTCATCTGTAGCGAGCCACCGAACCCGCGATCGACTGTGAAGCTGGCTCCCGCGACGTTGGTCACTCGCATCAACTCGCTACCAACTTGGATCACAAACGGCGGTGTGGCTGTCAGCGGGAAAGGAGTCGCATCGCTCACCGTCAGAGTTGAACCGACCAACGAAACAAACTGACTCGAAGCGCCGATTCGTGGCAGGTCATTTTGAGGATTCACGATGACCGTGAAGGTCTTCGTCGTGACGACATTGGCGTTGAGTCCGCTGTTGGTCGAAAGCAAACCATCCGCGCCACCGTCTGTCACCGTGACCGTGATAACTACCGGAGTGTTGGGCTGCGTGTACTCATTCAAGTTCGGCAACAACGTCAGCAAAGCCTCCGAAGGAATCGAACCGACCGGAAGGTTGTTCGGATTGAAGACGACCGTTGGATTCGGAATCAAAGCCGTGTTGCTGCTGATGGCTTGGACCGAAAGCTCTTGCGTGTTGCCGTCACCATCAGCAATGCCAGTGAGGCGAATCGTATTTGGTTGAAGTCCAGTGACGAGCACCTTCGGTTGGTCCTCATCGAGCGTGACTGGCGAAATGTTCGCGATCGTCGGGGCACCTTGATTGTCCACAATGACGATGTCGAACGTGCGAGTCACTCGATCGTTGGCTTCGACCGTGTTCACGTTCCCATCCACGCCACCGTCGGCAACGGTGACCGTCACTGTTGCCGTCCCTGAAAGATTCGTGGCCGATGTGAAGACCAACGAACCTGTGGTGCCAGATGTGTAATTAACTGTCGGGGTCCCAATCAGATTGGGAATCGAACTGGCGGTGACTACCGCCGTCACCTGCAAGTTTTGTCTGGCTCCCGCTCCTTCGCCATCCGTGATTCCGGTGAGTGAAACAGTCTGCTGTCCAGCGTTTTCAGCGATCGCCAGCACGTTGCTGCCTGATGACGGGAAGAAGAACGGATCCAACGTCGGCAGATCGTTGACCGGAGTCACCGTGATCGGGATATCGCGCGTGATCGAAAGATTGTCGAACGTCCGCGGATTGATCACGACAGCGTTGATCGCGTGAGTTGCGGCAGTCGTCCCGTCCACACCACGAATGACCGTGAAGAGGTTGGGATTCAGTAAGCTGATCCCCGTAACCGTCAGCCGTTCGTTGCCAAGCTGAATGTTGAACGGAGTCACGACGGGAAATGCCGACGCATCTACGAGCGTGATCGTGCTGTCGGTCAGACTGACCGCTGCCGCCAATGCACCCGGCACACCAATGAATCCGTCAGGACCACCGTCGGTCAGAGTGATGCGGAACGTGTCGGTTCCAGCCATCCCGGTCGCTGGCACGAACGTCAGCGTGGCGGTTGAGCCAAGCGCCGGCAGTCCAGTGGAGCTCGTTGGGCTGAGTGTCGGATTGGGGAAAAGTGCGGTGTTGCTACGGGTGAAGGAAAGCTGCAACTCCTGAGCTGGCTCACCGGCACCCGCGCTGATGCCGGTCAAATTCAGTTGAGCCGCCGGGATCGTCAGTAATGTCGAGTTCTCTGGAATCGAGATCGCATTCGCGCTGGCCGTCGCACTCAAGGTCGGCAGCGTCGGAGCGGCAGAGACATCGACGACGAACGAGACAGAAGTTGTCGCGTTGTCGGAAGTACTATTGAGGCTGAGGTCCAAGCCGCCGTCTTCAACCGTCACGGTGATGGTCGCGCTGCCGGTCATGTTGGCCGTCGGCTGGAACGTGATCTTCTTCGTGACCGAGTCATACGTTGGATTCGCA
This sequence comes from uncultured Planctomycetaceae bacterium, assembly GCA_903823545.1. GTDB lineage: Bacteria > Planctomycetota > Planctomycetia > Planctomycetales > Planctomycetaceae > SXKJ01. The sequence goes on along the minus strand of CAIJTL010000169.1, from coordinate 1,802 downwards.
ATCAACGCCGAATTTGAGCTGGTGACCGCAGTGACTTTGAGCGGCTGATTCGTCTCCAGGGGACCGGCGGTAATCCCCTGCAATTGGACCTGCACCGCAGCCGAGTTTGTCGGGATCGAAAGATTGGGCAACGCGTTGATGGTCGGAGCATCGTTGATCGGGTTGATGGAGACGCTGAAGGTCTTCGAGACCGCGAGGTTGTCGCCGAGTGTGTTCAAGTCATTATCGAGTCCTGCATCCTCCACATAGACCGTCACTGTGACAGGATTAACGCTGGAGAAATTTGGCGTGTTCTTGAGCGTGAGGAGCGCGGTTCCTTGTGGTGTGGTGTAAGTCACCGTCGGGTTTAGCAGGAAATTCTCATCGCTACTGACCGCTCGAATTCGCAGCGCTTGCGGTTCTGGCCCATCCAACACCGTTGGCCCACCAGCAGAAATCCCCGTGAGCAAAATTGTGTTGGGCATGTTGACCGGTTCGGTCGCTGCCGTGTGACCGATGAGCGTGGTTCCATCGACCGCTCGAATCACCGTGAAGGTGTTGCCGACAATGTTGGTCACGGTCATCACTTCGTTGCCAATCCGAATCTTGAAGTTCGGATTGGCGGTCGTTGGAAACTGGCTGGAATCAACCAGTGTCAGCGTCGTGTCCGTAGCCAACGGCCCCAGGTCTGCGGTCAGCGTTCCCACCGGCCCGCCTGCGAGGACTTTGTTTTGGTCTTCATCCAACGCATTCGAGCCAGTCAAATTGGCAATCGAGTCGATCGTGGGTGCGTCGTTCTTGGGAATAAAGTAGACGCGGAACTGTTGACTGACAGAAGAATTGTCGGCAGTTGTATTCACATCGTTATCAGCACCGCCGTCAGTCAGTGTCACAAAAATGATGGCGGTATCGTCACCAGGACTCAGAACGGCGAACGGAGCATTGGGAACCGGAGTGAAACTCAACGAGGCCACCGTCGGCTGCTTCGGATCGTTTGTCGGGTTGTAAACCACGGACACGGCACCGGTCAGGTTCGGATCGTTAGAGGTGGCCGTGATTCTGCGGGTCTGGCCGCCGTTCGCCAGATCATCGACGCCGTAACCTGCTGTGATCCCGGTGATCGTGATGGTCTGGAGCGGATCATCCTCCGTCACCGCAATGTTCCCGATCGGATCAAAGCTGGGGGCATCGTTGAGAAAGACATTGAACGATCGCGTCGCAAACTCACCATTACTGTCCGTCACTGTCACGGTGATGGTGCTGCTGCCAAACGCCACAGAACCCGGGGTCAAAAGAAGCGGGAGCGACTTCACCTGCAAGAGAGGGTTGAACTGAATGAACTGAGTTGCCAGCGAGGCTGTGACAACATTCGGATTCGTGTTGCCCGTGACCTGTACGTACAACGGATAGTCCTGCGGATTGGGAAACGGTTCGTTGTCCTGAATATTGTTAAGAGTGATCGTCGTGGCTTGCGCGTGCGTGATGGTTTGGTTGTTGATGAAGCTCAGCGAGGGATTCACCAGCAAGCAGCGCGGTTCTAAACCTTCGGTGCGTACAAAGACCTCGCGAGGTTGTACTCGGCGCGAGCCTTTGCGGTGTGTGCGAGAATTTGAGAAGTGAGAAATCCGGCCTTGGAACGAACGCAACCAGGATCGCAAAAACATCCGCATGCCCCTTTGCTACAACCAAAATCCGAAGCGTCAGCGAGGGCGAACGCTTCCCAGCATTCAAAGCCCGACCAATCGGGCATGACATTATTCCCGACAACGGGGCCTGCGAAAGCGCGTTGTTGCAAGTTTTAAGCAATCCAGACAAATCCGTTC
>CAIJTL010000168.1 GCA_903823545.1 uncultured Planctomycetaceae bacterium | reverse complement strand
TGACCGCCTTGATCGCCGGGAAGTTATTCTTCCACAAGTCACCCCATTGAATAGTGATGCTGTCTCCAACGAGCAGCACATCAAGCGAGCCTTGATTCGCCTGCACGGTCTTCACATGGGCCTCGTGTAACTTCAGCCAAGCATCGCCGCCGAAATGCCCGGCACTCGGCACGACCGGCCACAACTTCGGCAGATGCTTGTTGGACTCGCGCCCGGGCCGACGATCGTGCTCGGGTTTTTCAGTGACATAAGCCCGCTCCTCCGCCGTGAGCGGCCAGCCAACTTTCTGCGGCTCGGCAGTGACGTGAGGGTAGTCGAGAGCAAGCAACTCAAACGGAGCGAACAGGAGGCCGAGGAGGATGATGATGTATTTCATGCAAAGTCTCAGGTCATTGTTTGGGCTGGCAGCACCTCCAACTCGCTCATCATAAACCGCACGCTGATGATTGAGCAGCCGATCTCTTCTTTGCGGCAGGACCAATACCATTTTGAGGCAGTGTGGATTGTAGGGTGGGACCAGCGGCGTTTCGCCGCGCCGGCCCACCATGATTTCACGATAATCTCACTCCAAAAACCTCTACGATGGCGATCGCCCCGTGCCCATTACCGACATGGGCGAACCCATTGCCAAGCTCTTCGCCTAAGAAATCAGCGCGGTGTTGCCTCAGACCGTGCCGACCAATTTGTGACTGACAACGCCGTTCATATCGTCGGCCTTTCATTTCCTTACGCGAGCCCTTCCAGCGGCCCACTGGCGGTGCTGAAGCGGTCGATTGGGACGCCGGCTTTTTGCAGCATTGACGTGTAGAGGTTGCAGAGCGGCTGTTGATCTTGGCCCATCAGTGGGATCTTTTTCTCGGGATTGAATTTGGCGTCCGGTGCTGCGTTGAGTTCCTGATTCACCTCGTCGAGATACGGCCGGTTGAACGCCAGATGCTGGCCGTGCTTGAAGCCGCCGCCAGCGAGGATCGAGGGCAGGTTGTAGGTCCAGTGCGTGTTGCCGTCGCGCAGGTTGCTGGTCATCAACACCATCGTCGAGTCGAGCAGCGTCGAGCCGCCTTCCTTCGCGCTCTTGAGCTTGGCGAGCAAACCGCCGAAGGCTTGCATCAGCTCGACTTCGACCTGTCGGCAAGCGGCGAGCTTCTTCGGTTCCTTTCCGTGATGCGACAGATCGTGATGCATGCCGAAGGTCATCAGGCTGATGGCTCGCGTCGAGTCCGTGACCAGCGCGAGATGAATCATGTCGATCATCAGTTGGAACTTCGCCTTCTGCTGCTGATTGTCGGCGACGTCGCGCGGCTCGCCGCCGATCGTTGCGGGCTTAGGTCGGTTGACCCACTCGCGCGCCATCTTCAGTTGGCGTTCGACATCGCGGACTGATTCGAAGTACTCGTCGACGCGTTGCCGATCGGCGGTGCTGATCTGCCGATTGAGGTTCTTCGCTCGATCGCTGACGAAGTCGAGCATGCTGCGGCCCTCGTCGATGCGATGTAATTCAGCTTCCATCTCTGCCGGCGTCGCGGCGAGGAACAGTTTCTTGAACACCGCCGACGGCCGGTCGATGGCAGGAATTCCGACACCATTGGCCGTGACCGACAGCGATTGCCCTTGAGTGCTCAGCACGAAACTTTCGTAGCGAGTCTCGCCGCGAAACCGAGTGGCGAAAGCTTGATCGACCGAGATCGTGTTCTTGAGGTTGTGCGAGTAATCGGGATACGGCGCGCCGGTGAGCATCACCGCCTCAGCCTTATGCCCGCCGCCGCCCGTGTTGGGATGACTCAACCCACTGATCACCGTGAAGTCATTTCGAAAGTCCGCGAGATGAGTGAGGTGCGACGGCAACGCATAATCGCGCCCAGTCGTCGTCGGCACAAAAGCCGTCGGATCAAACCCAAACGGCACCCCAATGCAGACCATCCGCCGAGGAGCAGCAGCTTGCTCAGCCGCAAGCCCTCGTGAAGGCAGCATGGAATCCAGCAGCGGCAAACCAATGGCGATGCCGGTACTTTTCAAGAAGAGGCGGCGAGGAAGCGGTGTCATGGATGATGCCTGTTTGCTGAAGGGTGAATGTTGCCGAGATTCGTGTTCTTCGAACGGTAGATCAGACTTCGCCTGATCGTTTTTGTACGACGGACTTCCAGTCCGTCGCGCCTTGTCATCGACGGACTGGAAGTCCGTCGTACTTTGTCAGCTCATATTGTCAGATCGCCTTATTTCTTCGTGACCAAGTCACTCTGCACGACTTCGTGAATCAGCGTCTTGAGGCCGAAGCCGGACGGTTCTGACTTCTTCAAGATCGCATCGACAATGAGTTCATCTCCGACTTCGGCACTGGCTCCTGTAGCGAAAGTTACCAGCTTGCGCGCAAGGCTGCGGGCGAGTTGTTCGGGGCGGGCGGCGAGGGCGGCTTTGTAGGCTCGCACGTCGGGGATGTCGGTGCCGTTGGGGAGCTGGCTGCGGGTGTCGACCGACGGGCCTTTGAGATACTTCGCGCCGCCGTAGTGAGCACCGAAGAAGACTCGGAGGTCGGGCAGCTTCTGGCCGGTTTCGGTCGTGCGGTAGTAGTCGCGATAACGACCGATCGGGTCGAACGCTTCGAGCACGAAGCCGGGCGGGTCGATCTTCTGATGACAGCCGGCACACGTCTTCACGGACTGATGTTTGGCGAGTTGCTCGCGAATGGTCGTCGCGCCGCGCGTGTCGGGTTCGATGCCTCCGGCGTTTGGCGGCGGAGGCGGAGCGGGCGTGCCGACGATTCGCTCCAACAGCCATGCTCCGCGCAACACAGGCGATGTGTTCGCACCGTTCGCGGTCACTTTCAGAATGCTCGCTTGCGTGAGAAGTCCGCCGCGCACGCTGTCGGCAGGCAATTCGACTCGACGCAACCCGGCACCTTTCACCCCCGGCATGTCGTAGTGCTCGGCGAGTCGTTGATTCAGAAACGCATGCCGCGCCGAGACGAGCTGCGCAGCTCCGAGATCCCGCTCGACGAGATCGCGGAAGAACGCGCGAGTCTCACCGACGATCGAATCATGCAGCAGCACGTCCTGCCGCCCGTCATGAATGGCCTCGAAGTATTCGGGAAAGAGATCGCGGTCCGGCGTCGTCGCGTCGATCTCGCGCAGGTTGAGCCACTGAGCCAGAAAGTCTCGAACGAAGTTGTCGAAGCGCGGCGAGGCGATCAGTCGAGCGACTTCGTTTCGCAGCACGTCGGGCTTTGTGAGTTCGCCCGAATTAGCTTGCTTGCGAAGAGACTCATCCGGAGCCGAGCGCCATAGGAAGTACGAGAGCCGCGCGGCCAACTCGTGACTGTTGAGCCGAGGCGCTTTCTCGTAGCCGAAATCGTCAGATTTCGGATCGCTCTGCGGAGTCCGAAGTCTCACGACTTCGGCTACGGGAGAATGCTCAACGAGGAATAAGAATTCCGGCGAGCACAGCACGGCTCGATGCGCGGCGTTCATCGCGACTTCGAGACACTCGCCTTTCGCCAGTCGCGCGCGAGCCATCGCGTGATACAGCTCGACCTCGTCAGCAGTCGCGGGTCGACGGAAGGCGCGGCTGATAAAGCGAGTGAGCGCGTCGCGCACGGCGGCTTCGGTCTTGTCCGCAGGCAACCGCACCGAGAGCGGATCCTTAAGATGCTGATAGCCGCGCACCGGACGCTGAATCGCATCGGGCACGCGCGCGGTCTTGGCGATCTCGGCGACAGGAGCCAACTCGGCATCGTCGCCGTAGAGCAGCCGCTGTCCCGATGGCGGCCACTGATCGAGCAGCGGTCCGGTGATCTCGATGGGCTTGATGGCGATCGCCGGGCCGACGGTCGCGATGGGCGGATTGGGGTTGTTGATGAAGTGCCAACCCTTCGGAATCTTCTCCGGCTTGTCCGGCGCATAGACGCTGTAGCCCGAGTCGATTCGCACCTTCGACATGCGATACGGCGCGACGATGATCGTTTCACTGCGCTCGAAGGAACGAGTCAGCTCAACAACGCTCTCTTTGCGATGCAGTGCGTCGAAGTGACCGAGCAACTCCTTCCGCTTTCCGCCCGCCGCGATCCACACGCTGTAGATGAGATCTTCGCCGCCAGTCGTGTCGAGCGATTCCGTTGTGATGCGGATGCGATATCGGCCCGGTGCCTCGCGAGTCAGCGCTTCAAACTGCCGCAAAGCCACCGGAACTTCGATGTGAGTGTCGAGGAAGAAGTGCAGGTCCTCGCCATGTAAGTTG
>CAIJTL010000167.1 GCA_903823545.1 uncultured Planctomycetaceae bacterium | reverse complement strand
GCGAGGAATCGGGAGCGTGTTGAATGAGGCATGAGTTTGATGTCCTTGATCAACGCGAGATGTGTGAGGTCTGGTGTTCTACAAACGGTGAGAACTTTGTTGTGCCGAGAAGAATTTGGGTGGCACGTTTTGGTTGCGGCTTTGCCGCCCCGTGTTGTCTTTGCCCCAACGGGGCAGGATTCGATAGCCCAGGGCGCTAGCCCTGGGTGACGAGTTTCGTGTGATTGGTCAGCCCCAAAGGGGCGAGATTCGGTGCCCGCTCCGCATGCCAATCGGGTCTCGAATCGCGCCCCTTTGGGCGTGTGGGCGAGTTGCTCCGCAACTCGCATCCGAGTCGCGGAGCGACTCGGCTACAGGCCTCGCAACTGCCGCCCGCGTTGAGTTCTGACGATGCTCCGCTTCATTCGATGTCCTTCCTTGAAATGGCTTCGAGGCTCTCAATCTCCGCTGACGTTTCATCGAGTTCCGATTGAGTCGCGTTCCAGTCCAACAACGGGTCGAGCGTTGATGGCTCGGTTGAGGACGCAGTCGAATCCGAACTCGTTGCATTGATTGGGATGGGATCTCGGCGAGGCAAAGTCGTTGCGAGTACGATCGCTGTCACAACGGCTACACACAGAAGAAGGCCCCGTTTGAATGTCAGCTTTGTACGAGAGGGGTCGGGTGCTGCACGTGAGCGAGACATTGCTCCAACAACGTCGCGACTTCATGAGCCGACGCGATGCGATCTGAAGCGTCCTTCGACAGCAGCTTCATGACGATCTGCTCAAGCCAATCGGGGATGTCGGCGTTGATCTCGCGAATCGAACGCGGCGCGGTTTCTCGAATGCGACGCAGCACTCCGAAGGTGGTCTCCGCTCGAAACGGAGGCCGAGCGGTACACATCGCATACAGCACGCTGCCCAAACTGAAGAGGTCCGAGCGGTGGTCAATTCCGTCGCCGTTGGCTTGCTCGGGCGACATGTATTGCGGAGTCCCCGCGATGATCCCCGTGCGAGTCAGCGTCGCATCATCGACCGCGCGAGCGAGTCCGAAGTCGGTCAGCATGACTCGTTCAACGCTGGTCTCTAACAGGATGTTGGCCGGCTTCACGTCGCGATGCACGAGCCCTTGAGCATGCGCCGCCGCGAGCCCATGTGCCGCTTGCAGCCCGATCCGCAGCACGTCTTTCACATCGAGCGGACCTTGCCGATCAAGTCGCTGTTGCAAGGACTCGCACGCCACGAAGGGCATCACGAGATAAGGCAACTTCGCGTTCGCGTTGACGGCATGAATCGCCATCACGTGCGGATTGACGATCGCGGCCGTGGCTTGAGCTTCCCTCGCAAACCGACGTCGAGCCGCAGCACTCAGCGCGAGATGCGGAGCCAACACCTTCACCGCAACATACCGATTGAGTTCCTTCTGATAGCCCTTGAGGACAATGCCCATTCCGCCGCGACCGATGACTCCGAGGATCTCGTACTCACCCAGCCGCCCGAGCATCGCCGGGTTGTCGCTCGGTTCGAGGAAATCCACCGCAAAGTCCGTTGCAAACGAATCGTCTAACACGGCGGCGGAGAAAGGCTCGTAGTGACCCGATTTATCGGGTTGCGTCGCTCGCCCGACCCCATCAATGGGGTCACTACAAGCGAATGACTCGTCCGACAAATACGCCGTCGGCTGCGCCAAGATCTCTTTCACGCCGCGACATGCCTGTGACCACCACATTGGCTCACCCGCCAACGATTCCAATTGCTGCCGGCATTCGCGGCACTCGGCAACATGCTCAGCAACCTCACCAGCCAACGGCTCAGGCACTGCGTCCTCTAACAACCGTTGCAGGCAATCGCGATCGTAATGAGTGATAGGTTTGGTCATGGGGATGAAACTTTGATTGAAATTATCTTGCTCTGAACCCAATTTTTTCTGTGACTAATCGTTCTCCAACTCTTCGACCTTCGCTCGCAATCGCGCGATGATGCGGCTGCGGGCGACGTAGATGCTGCCGGGGGACAGCTTCAACTGGTTGGCAACATCAGCAATGGCTCGCCCGTTAATGCTGGTTTCCACGAATGCTTCCCAAGTTGTCTCGCGAAACTCGTAACGGACCTGCTCAGTTGCCCACGCAAGTACTTGCAGTTGATACTCCTGATCGAACAAGTCCGATTCAGCACTCGTCGGCAACGTCGCGTCGAGCAGTTCAGCGATTTGCCGATCTTCCATGACCACAGCTTGTCGCGATCGCTTCGTCAAAAACGTGACCACCACATTCCGAGCGACTCGAAACAACCACCGCCGAAACGACGCCTCCGCACCATCTGGTTGATATCGCTCGATGGCTCCGCTGATTCGCAGCAACACCTGCTGTGTCATGTCCCGAGCGTCACTCTCTTGCAACCCGCGTCGCCGCATCAGCCGCAGCACCAGCGGCTCGTACAGCAACAAGAACTCCTCCCACGCCCGTTCGTCGCGTTCGCCACGCAAGCGCAGCAACAAGCTCGGACGTGTTTTCGGAGTTTCGTACACAGATCCCTTTCTTGTCGCGTTTGCGAGCCGGGTTTTCCCTTTCGGCGAATTGCTCACAAGAAGAATAACTTCGGCCGGGACAGAATCTTACTCGGCAAGAACCAGAATCTACGCAATCCCTGACTCTCCGAAACGGTGAGAAAGCCATTGGATGTGACCATCGAAGGGTTGAGAACTTTTGGGGGAGCATTTCATTCACCGAACAAACGCCAGCGAAAAAGTTCTTGATTCTCGACTTGTAGAAGCGAAAGGTTTCGCTACATTCGCGACCAGCGAAGGCTTTCGCTTTCCTGTTTGTTTAGAAGCTGCTTCAAAACTTCTTTACTAACCCGAATCGTGAGCGAGGGCGTCGGGAATTCACGTGTGGAATCG
>CAIJTL010000166.1 GCA_903823545.1 uncultured Planctomycetaceae bacterium | reverse complement strand
GCAGACAATCGGACGGATCGCTCCGGAACCGACGGCATCAGCATCGTCTGTTCCAAATCACCGCGAGCGATCTCCAATAAAAGTCCCAACGCCGCCACCAGTTCGTTGCGACCTCGTAGCTCGGACAACTTCAGTCGCTGCCAAACCAAGCGATCGACAGGCGAATCAATCAGTCGTTCGAGTTGTGTCAATTCGGCTCCGCGCTCCTCCGGTCGAAATTGAATCAACGTCGTCAATGCATCGCGGCAGACGTCGCGAAATCGCGTTCGTGATTCCGCCGACACTGACGACTCATCAATCTGCTGCAAGACTTTCCAAGCACCTTCAGTATCGCGTGAACGCAACAGGATCGACGCCTCAGTCATCAAGGCATGCGCGTTGTTCGGATCTGTCTTCTTCGACTCCTGAATCTGTGCCGCGATCGATTCGCGTTGTTCAAAGCAGGACATTCCAGCGGCATGCACCGAAATCAAGCTGCCGCGAGACATCGACAAGTTTCCGAGCATCGTTTTCGGCGGTCCCCATTGTTTGGAAACGATCGCCCCATCTTTCAACGCGAGCGTCCACAATTGCCCGCTGCTCAACGGCAGATGCCACTGATCTCCCGCGACGCTTCCCAAGCCCGACAAGATTCCCTCCCCTTGTTGGACGGGGACGCTCCACAACTCTTTGCCATCCGCCAACGACAAGGCCACAAACTGATTGTGTCCGACCACCAACACTTTGTTGTCGGCCACTCCATTCATCGCCAGCCAGTTGCTTGCCTTCGGCTTTGCCCAAAGAGTTCGTCCGTCGTGCAGTCCCAAACAGATCACGCCAGAAACATTTCCCGCCTCATCGACCACTTCCTGCGGCGTATAGACGACAGACTCCCCCACGATGACTGGGGTCGCTGTGAGCCAACGTTGCCCCCAATTCAAGGCGACGGTCATCGCCTGATTCTGCATCCGCCGCCCTGCCCCGTTGCCGAGTTGCGGCTGCGAATAGCGATGCACCCAGAGCAACTGGTGAGAGGTTCGATCAACCCCTGCGAGCCAACCGACTGTTGTCGGGCAGACAACCACACCATCCGAGATCGCAACCTGAGCCATGAACGATCGTCGTACCGGATCGCGCGAGATGCTCAACTCGGCCATCGCCAACAACTGCGACCAACGGAGCTTTCCCGTTTCCAGTTCCAAACAAAACAGACGAACTTCGCCGTCTCGCTCACCAACGATAAACAGATCGTCTCCATCAGGCGTCGCTGCTCCGAAGAAGAACACTCCCGACAACTCCGCTTGCAGAGCTTCCGTCGACGCGGGTCCGCCGACCGACCACAAGACCTGACCGTTATGCAAATCGTAGGAGACCAACTTGTTGCTCGACCAATTCCGCTTCAGCGGATCACGACGAGACAATTCCGTATCGGCCCCCCAAACATTGAGCACTCCCGATCCGACAAACGTGTCATCCTCAACCACAAACAGTTGCCGACCGTCGCTGCTGAGTTGCCCGAAGTTGCCATTCAAGAATAACAATTGAGCAAGCCCGTTCTGATCAACTCCAGAACCGCTCGCATCAACCGACACAGCGATTCGCCCCCCAACCCAGCCGTTGGCATTCATCCCGTTGTTCTGCATCACCGCCAATGACTTGTTGCTCGCGAGCGATTCCACAGGCAAACGATCTGCCGTGGACCAACGCAATTGGCCTCGCTGCAAATCAAACACTTGGACGCCGATCAGCGTTCGCACGGCGACCAGTCCATCGACCAACAGCGGTTGACTCACCGTCATCGTTGAGCGATTAATGTCATGCCAATCTTCCACCAACATTTCGATCTGCTGCTGAATCGGTTGGAACTGCGTCAGCGATTGAGTCCAACGCGGGAGCAAGAGCGGCGTCCCTTTCGCAAATGATGCCGCTCGATTGGACGACCCGAAGGACATCGGCCAATCCGTCTGAGCGAGCGCCGCAGCCACGTTCGTCTTCAGCGACTTCCACCATTCGCTGATCGCGTGGCTTTCGCCACCGATCGAAAGCCGCTCCGCCTCATCGAGCTTGCTGTCTGCCGCGTCCGTCCCCTTCAACCAGCGATCAGCCTGCGAATCATTCCCCGCCAATCGAGCCGCCATCGCCGCTCGCAATTGCCAGCGACGACTCTGAGTGATCGGAGCGGCGACATCCAACAGTCGCTGAAACCACAGCGTTGCCAACTCTGCTTCACCGCGATCCAAATGCCGAGCCCCCAAGCGATCTGCCGCCGCTTGTCCCGCATCAGTCCACAGGAACCGGTAGGCGACACTCGCGATTTGATCCGCTCGTCCTTCGTGAGTCGCCTCGTCGAGTCGTCGTTGAGCTTCCGCCCCCCAACGTTGCCGGAACGTCTGCACGATTTCCGACGGAAGCTTTCGCATCAACCGCAACGCACGCTCGCGAACCGACAACCAACCTTCGCCAGTTGTTCGCTCAACGCCGTCTTGATCCTGCCCCAACACTCCGTTCAACAGATCCACGGCATTCGACCAATCCCCCTTCTCGATGGCGGCTGCTGCTTTCTTCAACAAGTCCACTTGCTTCCGATCCTTCGGCGCTCGCGCATCAATATGATCACGAGCCTCCGGGTCCGGAGTCTTGTCTGATTTCCCATTCGCGTTGGCCCCCTGTTGCTGAAACGGCTGAGCCGGAACCTTGGGGGGCACTGGCCGCGGGTTAAACTGCTGAAGCAACCTTTGCAAAGGATTCTCACCCGCAGGCTTCGGCTTCTGTGGCGTGACCGGCTTCGGCGCATCATTGTCGCGTCCGGGCTTCGGTTCCTCTTTGTCAGCCTGTGCTTTGCCAGCCTCAACTTTGTCAGCCTGTGGCTTCGGAGCGTCCTCCTTCGGAGCCGCCGGTTTCTCCGACGGCTTCTCCTCCTTGTCGTCCGCCCCAACAAACGCGCCGAGACTCAACGCCAGCCACACTCCAACCCACATCACGCGCCACTGCATCATCTTGCTCCCAAGAACATGCCAGTTCTCCAAACGGCGACGCAGTATAGCAATCACACCCTCATGTGACGTCGCCATGAAACCTCCAATGTCGAGCTTGCGAATTCTTAAAAACTCGCCCCGGTCGGGTGGGACCAGCGCAGCGCCGGCCCATATGCACCAACTTAAGCGGCCCAATTGAGTAATTCCGGATTGCGTAGAAGTTGGAAGTGGCTGGAGGAGTTCGGGGGCAGGCACCTGTTGCGATTCCCGCCCTTGATCGAAGGAACCTGCTCATGCCACGGCAGCCAAGACTCAATCTTGCGGAGGGTGTTTATCACGTCACACAACGGGGCTTGGAACGGCGTGACATCGTGCTCAATAACGACGACCGCCAAGATTGGCTGCGGCTCTTTGATCGCCATGCGACACGTTGCGGATGGCGAGTCTTTGCATATGCCCTACTCGACAATCACTTCCACATTTTTCTCCGCACTCCACAACCCAACTTGTCCGAAGGAATGCATGCCTTCGAGTCTGGCTATGTCAGCCTCTTCAACCGTCGCCACAAGCGAACCGGCCCATTGTTTCAAAGTCGCTTCGGCGCAGTCCTGATCGAGCACGAAAGCCACGCTCAAGTCCTCAGCCGTTACGTGCATCTCAATCCTCATCGAGCGGGACTTGATCCGCGTCCCGGCGAGTACCGCTGGTGCAGCCTTCGCTACTACCTGAATCCCGACGGTGCTCCCGCATGGCTCGATTGGCAAACGATTCTGCGAGAACTCTCAACGCGCGAAGGAGCGGCTCGAATCGCTTACCGGCGATTCGTTATGGAGGGAACCACGGCAGTAATCCCCAACCCTTTGGCCGAAGTGACTGCAGATGGATTGCTTGGCTCTGAAACGTTCTTGAAACGACACAGCGGTCAGGCACCGCAGAATTCAGAATTGGCGGAAAAAAGCGTGGCTGTAAACCG
>CAIJTL010000165.1 GCA_903823545.1 uncultured Planctomycetaceae bacterium | reverse complement strand
GCCATGTAAGCGACTGTCCCCCCAAGCGTCGCTTCCACCTGAGCCTGCGGCTGGCTTTCATCGTGAGCCAAATTGAAATCCAACAACATCGGCGTGCCGTCACCGGCGATCAGAATGTTGGAAGGCTTGATGTCACGGTGCAGCACGCCACGATCGTGAGCGTGCTGTAATCCCTCTGCCAAACGAGCGATGATCCACGCACAAGCGTGTGCGTAATCAAACGTGGCAAACTTCGTTGCCACCGGAGGCCAGTTTTTCGTAGCGACAGACGGCTCGCCTATGGTCAACGGGCGCGTGACGTCTGTTTGTCTAGAAGCGTTGTCTGTCTCTTCGACAAGCAAGCTGCTTGTCGCTACGGAAACCAGTGCCGCGTCGAGTTCGGAGCCGTACTGCGGGTGTTCTGTCTTCTCCCAGACTGCACGCAAGACTTGTGACAACGCTGCACCGCCGAAATACGGCATACAGACTGCGCGAATCCCGGCAGCGGCATCTTCATGAACCGAATAGATCGGAACAATGTTAGTGTGCTGCAACTGCGCGAGCGTTTGTGGCTCAGTTCCGCAGAGGTCTGAAGTCTTCAATGCAACTTGTCGGCCAGCAAGTTCAATTTGTTCCGCCAGGAAGACACGAGCGAAAGCCCCTTGACCGAGTTGTTCGCGCAAACGAAATCCGAACAGCTCATCCCCAATCTTGGGCAACGCCAGAACCGGCGAGATTGGATCACTGACTGACGTGACCGAACGCAAGAAATCTTGTCGGCGAAACAAGCTTCCGAGCGAGTCTTGATACTCGGGATACTTCTGCCCGTACTCCGCGCGAGAAACCGGTTCGCCGCGAACGCTGCGTTGCCGAAAATCTTGAAACAACAACCCGGCGACATCCGGATCTTCCGTCGGCTTGGTCGGCCAACGACCGAGCAGGTCGTCGAGATCAGCTGGTGACGGTCCCGCTGACTCGTTGAGTTCTTCGAGCAGTTGATTCTTGATACGACGAGACGCCAGATAGCTCGGCGGTTCATCCGGTTCGGACCACGGGTGGCGTTCGTTGAGCTGGGGAGTGTTCATGGGGATGACACTGAAAAAGGGGATTTGGAATCAGATCAAAGTTCGGATGCCAGTAACAGTTTCCGTTTGTCACGACGATTCTGCTCACGCAGCGTGCTCGCCAGGCTGATGGCCAATGCGATTGGGAGAACGCTGGCGCTGGTCTGCTGGTCGTCAGCAGGACGGACCTTTATTTGCGGGCTGCGAGGGACTCGGTTGACGTGAGCCGGTCGCTTCACAAATGGTTGAGAGTTACGCGACGCTCCTGTCGCCTCAGTCCCCGTCTGAGCGTTCGCAGCAGTTTCCTTCTCAGCGGTTTTCAGTTCATCGGCAGCTTCGAGCGATCCGCTCAGCATCTCTTCATCAGCCGACTCGGAGTCGCTGGTATCGGTCGCAGCGGGATTGGGCGCTGTCGTATCGAATTCGGAATCGTCCACGGCGGCAGAATTCAGTTTGAACAGGCTTTGCAATTCATCGTCACTGAGTTCCGCCTGCGTGACGGCCTGCGATTCTTTGAATGCGGGGGACAAGTTCGAGTCAATCAGAGAGAACAGTCGGTCGCGGTCGCCGAAACCGAACAGACGCACGATGTGGTTGTCCTGAGACGTATTCACCACTGCGAACGTGGAATTGGTCGGCAGTCCCAGCGGCAGTGTCGCAAAGCTGTCGTTGATGCCCGCCGGAGCTGTCGCCGACGAACTCGTCTCAGCGATCGGCGCACTTGTGGAAATCGGCTGTCCGACGAACTCTGGCACTCGCCCGACCAAATGAATGCCGACTGCTGGAGCGGCTCCGCTGGTCAACGGCGTCGGGTTTTCGGCAGCGTTCGCGAGTTCGATTTCGACTTGGTACGTCATATTGCCAGAGGACGTTGCATCCCACGAGCCGAGGTGGAGCACATATTTCCCAGCGGGCAGAAAGCCCAGCAAACCTTGATCACCGGGCAATGAAACCAGCGACATTACTTCGCCAGCCTCGTTGAGCACTTCAATCGCGGGAGGTGTCCCGTTACCGAAATTGGACAGCGAGAAGAAATAGGATTTCGATTGCAGCACCTCCAAGCGGAAGTAGTCGTCGGCATCCGCTGGCTGACCGGCATTGATCTCTGCATTGCGAACGAGCGTGACCCCTGATTCCAGTTCGTGCGGGAACAAGACGCCGAGGTCTTGAGCCGCCTCAAGCGATTCATTGTTCGCTTTGTTTTGCAGGCGATCGGCTCCGCGAGCCGCATCGGTCACCGAGAACCGTGTGACGAAATCGCCGCTCACGTCGTTGCCGACGACAGCATTCCCGGCTCCGTCAGTGAGTCCCGATGTGCCGGAGACATGCAGCGCATAATCGCCGTTTGGCAGGCCATCGAGCATCAGGAAGCGAGCGATTCCGCTGTCGGTGTCATACGATTCCAGCCGAGGGAAGTAGCGTGTCCCATCCGCCCCCTCAATGAAAACCGAGCTGACGGTGCTGCTGCTCACCGACACGTAAGCCTGATAGGCCAGCCGCTGTAAGTTGACCGCTTCCGAGAACTGCACATCGAGATGCGTCGGTACGTGGAGCACGTTTTCAACGTGCTCGCCATTCAGAATCACATCGTCGAAGCCAGACGAATTCAAAACCTGACTCACAACTTGCGGAGCCACGTTGTCGGAGTAGACCGCCAGGTCGAGCACATAGTTGCCGACCGAGTAACCATTGAGTCCGCTGTGTGCGACCTGCGGATCGAAGATCCCATCGGGACCGTATTCCGCATCGTTGCCGGAGCTGGAGACCGCGATGAAATAATCGCCCGCCGAAAGGCCAGCGAATAGCGCGGCATCAGAGAAGAACGGGATGTAGCCGTTCGTTGATTCTGTGGTGTTGAGTGAGTTGTTGTTGGTCGCCACGAATTGCAGTGCGCCAGCATCGTCCGTTCGATACAGCGTCAGGGCCGAATCGAGCGCCGAGCCGATGCGGCCTGCGAACGTTTCAGCGACCAGAGCAAATGAACCTTCGCCGGTGATCGTGAAACGATAAAGATCGACGTCTGAGGCGGGATTCATCGCGAAGGGGTCTTCGCTGGCGTAGTCGTAAAACGGGTCGTCACCGATCGCGCCGCTGACTTGTAAGCGTTCAACTCCGGTGAGGTCGCCGAGGTCCGTGGCGGTTTCTGGAATGTCATCGCCGCGAAGTCCCGGCTCGCCAGAAAACGCGAATTGATCTGCGCTCCCCGACGGCGCTTGGCCACTCGTGAGCGAGATACGCACGCCGTACTCGGTCGATTCACCGGGAACGCCACTATCAGCTACGAACGGATGAAAGAAGCGATTCCCAGCACCGCTGATCGCGAGGAAGTAAGCGCCGTCATCGAGTTGTACATCCACCGGCCGCAAGAGACCGTTCGAGTTCCCTTCTTGTCGTCCCAGCAGGTGACGCTGCAACGGCAGGCTGGGATCGAACTCAGAAGCTTGGTCGCCATATAGAGTCAACACGACGGGCGATGTCGCTCCGCTTGCTCCCGGCAGGGCTTGTAGTTGGACACGTCCTGGTAAATCCAAAACGAAGTAATACCAATCGACGTCGGTCGTCAGTTCCGTCGCCGAGTCGCTAAGCGACTCGGATTCGCCGCCACTCAGCGACGGAACCCTGATCGAACCAACAATCTCCGCCGCTGATCCATGTCCTACACCGCCGACATACTGTGCGACATCAAGCGTGTCATTGGACGAGGCTTCTTGCTGCGGATGGTTGAGTCCCGGCCAACTGACGGCGGACAACAGGTTGCGAACTTCCAGTGCCTCGATCGTCTGGCGATCACGACTCCAATTCCGCGCACGCCCAGACGTCACTGATCGGGACGCCGCTCGTCGTTGGAAAGGGTTGAGTAACATGAAAAATCCTCAGGCGAGATAAGACTCGCGATTGAACACAATTGGTCGTTGGTTATTGATCGTTGATCATTGGTCATTGGTTTTTTGCGGATGACCAATGATCAATGACTAATAACCAACGACCAATCTCTTCACTCCGAAACTAGGCTCCCGTATTCGCATTCCGATAATGCCGCCCGCTGAGCCACGCTTCGCTTCCGAAAAGTGAGTCGATGGCTCGTGACAGCTTCGCCAAGTCAGCCTCGCGGTGGCCATGACCGACGGAAATCGACGGTTCCGAAGGTGTCACTGACTTGTTGCCTCGCAGCCACAACAACAGTCGCTCGAAGCGATCGTCGCCTCTCATTCCGCTGCCGACGTTCAAATCGTGAGCGCGTCTGTGATTTGATGAGTTCTGACCACCGGCCGAAACCGGAACTTCATGGTCGTCGTCGGCATGATCTCCGTGATCGTGCTCGTTAGCCGAGAATGGATGCAGATCGGTTCGAAAGCGTTGGATAAATACGCCGTTGCTATCGCTGTTGCCGTTACCGCTCCACGCCACCGTGATTCGGCCATACACGTCGATAGAAACCGAAGCAATTCCCTGGTGGCCGGTCGTCGTTGAGTTAACCACGAATGCCGCTTCTTTTTTGACGCCGTTCTTATCGAACTGCTGTCCGTAAACTTGCTGACCGTTGGCAGTGACCCCCGCGTCAGTCCACATCACGAAGATTTCACCGGCTCCGTCAACCGCCACCGTCGAGTCGTATTGGTCGCCAGTCGTGGCGGTGTTGACTAGAAACTGTGCTCCTTGAGCCACACCAGCCGAGTTAAAGCGTTGCGCGTAGACCCCTTTGCCGCTGCCATCACTGGCACTCGTCCAAGCCACGACGAAATCGCTGTTGAAGCGATTGACCGCGACGAACGCGTCGGTCTGATCGCCGGTCGTGGTGGTATTGACCCTGAACTCGTTTCCAGAGGACGCACCGGTCTCGCCGCGATATCGTTGAGCGTAAATCCCGGCACCGCTGCCATCCTGGCCAGCGCTGGTCCAGGTGATGACGAAGTCGCCATTGAGTCGGTTCATCGCTACGGAGGAATCGGTTTGATCGCCGGTCGTAAACGTGTTGACGCGGAACTCTCCCGAACCGTATGTGCTCGATGATTCGGTCAACGAATCGAGACCCGACATCCCCATCATCGCGCCCATCGTCGCTGACAATCCCGTGTTGTACTTTTGAGCGTAGATTCCCGTGCCACTCCCGTCTTGGGCCGCACTGGTCCAGCTCACGAGCACATTCCCTAATCCGTCCATGCCGACGTTCGGAGCCGATTGATTGCCCGCCGTCGTGACGTTGACTTGGTACTCGCTTCCTAGCGGAGTGCCGCTCAAATCGTATTGCTGTGCGAAGATGCCCGTACCGTTCGCATCTGGACTGGTCCAAACGATGGTGAAGTTTCCGCCGAGATCGACCGCCACGCTGGGCTCCGTTTGATCTCCAGCCGTCGTGGTGTTGACGCGGAATTCGCTGCCCATCGGCGTCCCGTTTGCGTCGTATTGTCGAGCGTAAATTCCCCAGCCGCTGCCATCTTGATTCTGACTGGCCCAGGTGACGACAGATTCACCATTCGGTGAGGTCGCCACCGAACGATCGCTGGTCTGTTGAATCGCAGTGGAGGCGGCATTCACCAACGTCTCACTACCCAACTTGAGAGCCACGCCGCCGCCAGAACTGATCGTGGTGCCTTTGGCCAGAGTGGTGTTCGGTTTCGTATAGACCGGATCGGCTCCCGTCCCCATGTTTAAGATCAAGGCATATTTGCCCGTCTTGAACGCGGCGAGCGAATTAGCGCTCGAGACCTTGATGAGCACGGTCTTTCCCGCCGCCAGATCAGTGGAGTTGGTGTACGTGGCCGTTTCGGCTGAACCGTATTCGGTGGCTCCCGCCGCACCAGTCGCTTTCGTCGTGGTTCCCACGACGATCTCTACTTTCGGACTCAGCAAACTCAGGCCCGTGCTGACAACCGTCGCCTTCAAGGTCGTCGTAGAGCCAGCCGGAACCACGAACTTGTAGTAATCAACGTCAGTACTCGTCGTCAGGTCCAAACCGTTAACAGCGAGTGTCTTCGTCGTGGAGTTCAATGTGAGAAGCGACGCCGCAGATGTGGAACTGTTGCTTTTGGTCGTGTCGTAGCTGTCGTTAGTTCGCACGGCACCGGCACTGTAAATCGCTTTGATGCCGCTGATGTCATCGGAATTCAATGCCGAATCCACCCCGTTGTAAGTTCCATACATGCAGGCCGACGTGCTCGTGGCGTGGTTCAAGCCCAGCGCGTGTCCGAACTCATGTACCATGACCGTAAACAGGTCATATTGAGTGCCGACATTGAACACGGTCCCGGTGTTGATCTGGATGTCACCAGCGACAGAGTAGTTGTTAATCGGCGGCGGCAGAAACGCCTGAGCCAGCGTGCTGTTGCCGAAGTTGAAGCCACCAATGCGAATGTCGCCGAAGCCCGGATCGCCCTGCTGGTAGCTTCCCGAACCAGTTGCGGTCCCGTTGTCTGGTACGACGGCAAAATTGATATTCGTCTGCTGCGCCCAGTATTGAGCGGCTTTCAGAATCTGGTTCTGCCAAGTCGCTGCTGCGCCGAACTTAGTGTTGAAGGTGGCGTTGAGATTGTTCGTCCCACCACCCATGTTTGTGCCGTCGGGCATGAAACTGATCGTGATCAAGTCTTTGTTCGGCCAAGCATTGCCGGATGTGGTGAACAGCAGAATGCGGCTCTCCAATGTCTCCACGGCACGTGGCTGATGACTGATTTGTTGAACCTGCCGCTGTGATCGTCGTTGACGATTTGCACGTGGTAGCCACTTCTCCCAGGCCCGAAGTCCAAACATTGGAATGCTCTCAATTCATCATGAGATAACGTGTCATCCGCACCATCGCTGATGACCACGCCGTCCGAATCACGCTGGGGAGAGCAGCAAAACCCGGAAACTAACTTTATGAGTGAGCATCCCAGGAATGTTCCGACCGCACAGGAAAGCTCGTAGGGGAAACCTAGGTCAGTGGCGAACGTTGTCAAATTTTGTCCGAAAAGATTTGTGAAGAAAAATTGGCAATCGCGGCTCACGGCCACGGTTCTTGTCGCCAAATGTCGCCAAGAGGTGTGTCGAACAAGTGGGAGGAATCACCACGGAGACACAGAGGCACGGAGAAAACGGGGATTTCAACTCTGCGATCTCCGCTTCCTCTGCGGTTCTACTTTTCTGGCAATCAGCACCTCGGCATCTCCGACGAACTCACACAAATGACTTAGAACTGCTGACGACGCCAAGACCATCGAGAAACCAATCTCTCGCCAATTGCCTCTCCGTGCCTCCGTGGTGAATT
>CAIJTL010000164.1 GCA_903823545.1 uncultured Planctomycetaceae bacterium | reverse complement strand
AACGCTTCGATCAGCAGCAGCACTTCCGGGTCGGTTGCGACCGCAAAAGAAAAGATCGCTCCGTCGATGACCCCGCTCTTCGGCGATGAGTACTCAAACAGCGGCCGCGAGATCAGCCGCAACTCGGTCTTTTCGTCCTTCGGGCTGACCAACTCCGCTCGAAACGGCCGAGAAAACTGTCGCATCTGCAACAGCCGAGCCGTATGCGTCGTTCCCGGCGGCGGCGAGTCATTGAACGGCTTCCACTCAATCCCTGCTGACTTTGGTGTCCAGGCGAGCGTCCCCGCAAACGTTGATCTCAGCGGCCCCGACGAAAGCGAATGAAACTCATGCTTGTTGTAAACTTTCGAGTCGTATTCGTAAGAGAACAACGACCCAATCGCAGCCGGTCGCTCATCCAACTTCCAAACATAAACCGCCCCCCGCTCCTGCTGCCGAGCCGGGTTCGTCCAATTCATCAACGACTTTTCGTTGAGCGTCAGCGTGACCTTCTCCTTCACCGACTCTATGACATACTTCCGAGCATCCTCAATAAATGGAGCCGCCTCCTGACCCGACACACTGCTTGCGAATGCCATTGCCAACACGACAAGGCTCGCAGCCAGAATTCCAATCAAGTGACATCGCTGATGCATCGTTGTCTTCATGTTGCTGCCCAATGACTCAAACCCTGGTTGATGTTTCCGTCCTCTGCATTGCAAACGTTGAAACTCCTCTTTCTCTGAGAAGACTTTGGGAAGGTAGCTGCTCCAAGCTCTTCGCTTCTGGTGAAAGAAACTCCTGATTCACCGCAGTGGAGCGAAGAGAGGGCCGGACGTTTGGCATCAACTCTTTGGATTAGCGTGATCATTTCAAATCCATTTCGGCGCGATTTTTTGGAACACCTCTCGGAGACTCCAACTATAGACACTGTGTCTGAAGTATGGCCAGACAAGGGGTTCCGCACAATCGAATCGGGCTGCATTGAACACGGCTCGCGGAATCAACCGCAAAACAACCGGCGAACC
Source organism: uncultured Planctomycetaceae bacterium (assembly GCA_903823545.1). GTDB lineage: Bacteria > Planctomycetota > Planctomycetia > Planctomycetales > Planctomycetaceae > SXKJ01. The sequence goes on along the minus strand of CAIJTL010000164.1, from coordinate 4,382 downwards.
ATCGAACTATTTTGCGTTCGTAGGAGGTAGCTCATCGATCGCGCGATCGCGGATGAGACTGTAAGTGTTGTCTTTGTTCCCGAAGGGCGCGCTGGGATCGTCTCGGAGCGAAGTCCAAACTCGCTTGCCCTTGTAGTCCACATACAAGTCGGAGATCGAAAGGCGCACTGTGTGGTAGTACCAGACGGAGTTGTTCTGCTCCTTGCGAGCTTCCAGGATCAGGATGATTTCGGGATCGGTTCCCGCGTCGCTGACGAACGCCAGCAAAGCTCCGTCAATCACGTCACCTTGCGGCTTGTCGTAGCGATACAGCGGCTTAGGCAGGAGTCGGAGATCCCAACGTTGCTTCTCGTTGTCAGTCGAGTTTGCCGAGAAGTCGCGGGCGATCGTTCGTAGTTGCAATGTCCGTTTGCTGAATGAGTCCTCGACCTTCGGCGACTCCGGCAGCGGCAACAGCGCCACTCCCGCGCCCGGCAACCATTTGGAATCGGAGTCCTTGAAATTCGGAAAGAGCCGGTCAGGCCCTAGCGCATGGAATTCGTGCATGATGTCTCGGCGACCGTTCCCTGCCGGGTTTGAGAAGACGCCACCGATCACAACAGGACGGCCTCCATCAACCCAGACGAACATCGCGCCGGTCTGCCCGTTCGCTCGTGAGAGGTTCTGCCAGCGAAACACTGGCTCGACAACAATCTCTGCCTTTCGCTTTTGGTCCATCCCAATCCACATGTCCCAGCGTTTGGCTTCCCGCAAATGCAACTCTTGCAGACGCGGATCGTTCTGAGAGACGACTCGATCGTCTGCGGTTCCGATCGTTGAGAACACAAACCAACAAACGAGAGTCCTGACAAGCAGTGTTTTCTTGAATGTCGAATTCCAGAAGACGCAGTGATGAATTTGCTGGCGCATGTTTCTTCATCCAAACAGAGGCTTAATTAAAGACACAATGTCTGGTGATCTTAGCGAGCTGACCATCAAGCCTGTCAATCAACGTTGGTCTTCAAGATCAGGTCAAAAGATCGCGATTGCTTAGTTCCTTGACGTTGCCATCACGATGCTCGCTTCGAGGCGGCTGCGGATTTCAGCCAAGAGGTGTTCCTCGCCATGTTCGAGCAGTGATTTAAGCTCTTCGGGCATCATTGGGGAGTCGAAGTAAACCGACACTTTGGCCATGCGAGGAAACAGTGCTCCTCGTCCAAAGGCGTGTTGAGAACCAGCGATTCCGACAATACAGACTGGAACTTGAGCTCGACGAACGATTGCCAAGAAACCAGGTTTGAGTTCGCCTAACTGGCCATCGACGCTGCGTGTTCCTTCGGGAAAGATACCGAGCCAATAACCGGCCTTCAGCTTGGCAATCGACTCTCTCATCACGGCTGTCGAAGCTGATTCTCGATTGATCGGCATGACGTAGGTTGATCGCAAAACCCAGCCAACGACGGGGACTCGAAACAAGGAGTCGCGCGCTAGAAAGCAAACTGGTCGAGACAACGGCAAGCCAACAAGAAGCGGATCAAGAAAGCTTTGATGATTGACCAGGAACAACATTCCCGAATACTGCTCAAGCTCCCGGTGGCCATAAGCGCGATATCGCAGAAACACCGAAAATAGCAGTTGCAAAACGATCTGAATTGTCCGCCAAACCCAATTGCGATGTCGCGGATCAACTTCGACGAGCGGTTGAGTTCGCTGCTCAGACATAGATAACGCAACCTTCAACGAGACGGTCAAAATCAGCGGATCAGCGGCGAGGTTCTCGCACTAACTTCGACACATCGCGACTTAGATTTGTGGCTCGTCTCATCAGCCGGAACGCGCTAACGTCCGGTTCGAGAGACCATCGACTTTCAAACCGGACGCTAGCACGTTCCGGCTGATGAGGTTGTCGGCTTCAGCAACAATCGCTCGCATTTTAGAGCAAATCGTCGAGAGGTTTTTGCGGAGGCGGTTGTTGCATCTTGCGCTGAAACTGGTCGAACGAATGAGTCAATGATTCTAACAGGCGAGGGACATTCGGAGCGGCCATGTAAACACGAGCTGAGACGACCGATCGTGGGAAAAAGGTTGTGATGAAGTCGAACAAGAATTCCGTCGCCGTATGGCCGATCATGACGGCATTGGCATAAACGCCGCATAAATCGGTGTCTTTGATTTTGAGTTGTTCGTAAAGCTCTTGCGCACTTCCCTGCTGCTGCGGTTGCTGCATTTGCTGCTGAAATGCTTCCGCGGTTGCTGGTGGACACATCGGATGAGCAGGAGTTCCCGGCATTACGGGATTGCCAAAACGAGCGGTGTAGTTGTTGAGATTTTCACGCAGCGCGGCGATGAATCGCGGAACGACGCTTGGTGGCAATACAACACGAGCAGCGACTTGCTGCGGCTTCGACATGCGAAGCAGGAAGTCGAGGATGAATTCCTGGGGCCCGTTAAGAACAACTGCTCCAGTCGTGAAAACACCAGAAGCGACTTTCTCTGGGACCAAAGCCCCGATGTGTGTGTTTTGCACTTCTTGACTGACGACGTCGCGGTTTTCGCGATTGGGGTTATCGTTGTCATCGTCGTTGGAATCAGACGGGCTGTCGTTCATGAGGCCACTCCGAAAAGTCTGCACTGGGTTCCGTCAAACTGACTAACAACAGAAAAACGTCGGCGATGGGCTAACCACACGCCGACGCTTTCCGCTGAACTACTTGGCAAGCCAACTCAAAGAGCGGCTCAGCATCAACGAACGTCACTAGTTGGATCGCAAGCGGCGCATGACATCGGTTTCGAGCGTGCCGAAGGCTTGCTCATGACGTTGCAACGTGACCGCGAGTGCTTGCAGCAATCGCTTGGCGGTGAAGTGATTCATGATGATTCGCTGACCGACATGAATTGTCACTTCGCCTTGAGCGAATGGGTTCGGGTTGAGGCCCAAGTCGAGAATCAGCTCTTCCGGCGTGCTTGAAACGCGGCAGAAGTTGGCGTAGCTCGCGGTTGAATGAGCGTCGTCGACGGTCAACGTTTGTTGTGGGGCTTGGACGACTGGAGCGCCGGCCGCAACCGGAGCTTCTGCTTCCGCTGAGGGTTCAACTTTGGGGGCTTCAGCGTTCTTTTCTTTCGCCACGATGCACACTCCTGATGAATTGAGGGTGAGAGAGTTAAATCCCGGCGAAGAGGATCTGCCGGCTCTTAAGCCACAGACTTCGGCTTAATGAGGGCGTGAAGTTACTGGCCGAACAGGTTTGAAGCAACATCTGCTCTGAGTAGCGCAAATGAGTCACAGGGAACACGCTCGAATGATCGAGAAATTATCTCCCACCCATGAGTAGAGACGTCGGATAGCCACGGCCAAGCTCGGTCAGATCGGTTAATGAAATCACCATCGGTGGCTTCTTGGATTGAGTTGTATCAATCACTGCCTCCAGGCGAGTAAACGGACCCGCTTCGTCGAAATAGCCGATGGACTGAACTCGATAGATTCCGCCTCTCGCGGTGACATAGCGATCGAGCTGCTGCATCATCGGCAGGTCGACCAAGTTTTCGACGACCAGCCAGCCGGCGGTGGCTCGCGCGCCGGTGGTATCAACGTAAGCATCGCCTCCAGTTCCCTGCCGTGCCGCCATAATGGAACTAGCGAGTGATTCAGTGATACCGGGTATCGTCAGCAGCGTTTCGTAGCGGGCCTGATTGACGTTGATGCGACCGTCAATCATGGTGTTGGTGTTTGTCGTCAGCGTATCCAACAGCAAGGGGAGATAGCCTGCCATATCACTGCCGCTGGTTGACCACGGACTTTGCAACGCCTGTTGCGATTGCAGAATGTTGATCGTCACGCTCGCACCGATCAGTTCATAAACCGACGAGACTTGGCGCTTCGCCCCTTGAGAAAGATCCATGCCGCCGCGAGTCACCGTCCCAGCACCTCCGCCACCGATTGCGGCCCCCAATGCTTTCGCCGCTTGCTGGACTTGTTGAACTGGACTGGAACCAGTTCCAACATTGGTTGTGTTAAGTGTCGAACCGCTGCCGACTCCCGGCGATCTGTCGCTCGACGCGCCTGAGGCACCTGATCTCGCTCCGTTGTTGCCGGTGGAAACTCCCGCTGAAGGGCTACCACTGCCGGAGCTTCCGCCACCGCCAGTTTGTCCTTGTCCTGTGCTTGTTGTTGGAGCTGGGACCATGCGGTAGGCGACGACGAATTGTGCGACGGTGGAATCGAACGACTCTTCCAATGTGTCGTACAACGTGGCGAGGTCATTGCTGTTGATGTTGATTCGCTGCGTTCCGTCCGATTGCAAATTTTTCTCGCGACCAAAGACGGTCAGGTAAGCGGACCAGCCCATCTGCAATGCACCATCTTGGTTGTCGGGCGGAAAGCTCGCATCGCCATCGTTCTCGTT
>CAIJTL010000163.1 GCA_903823545.1 uncultured Planctomycetaceae bacterium | reverse complement strand
GTTCGTCTCATTCGTCTTGGTTGAAAGTTGGTAGATTCGCGACGTGCAGATGTCGCGAACCAGCTTCTTAAAGTCGTAGTTGTACTCCGTGAATTTCTTGCCGAGTTCGTCAATCAATTCTGCATTCGATGGTGGATTGCTAACTCGAACGTCGTCAACTTGTTCAATGATTCCTTGGCCAAAGAAATGTGACCAAACGATGTTCGCAAGGTTCTTTGCAAAGTAAGGGTTCTCTTTTGAAGCGAGCCACGTCGCCATGACTTCGCGGCGGTCTTTGCCAGCCACATCGGGCACGGCACCCCCAAGAAACTTGGGAGCCATGACACGGCCCCCGACCGGATGCTTTACGTCACCACCGCCAGCGTTGAAAATGATGATTTCGCGCGGGTCTTCACCCTGCTTACGACCGATCTGTGAGAAAAACGCAGCAAAGCTGTAGTAGTCGTCCATCGTCCAACGATCGAACGGATGGTTGTGGCACTGAGCACATTGAATTCTCATCCCCATGAAGACTTGAGCGACGTTTTCAGACGTCTTCAATGTGTCTCGTTCGATCTGGTAATAGTTGGTCGCTGCGTTTGCGAAAGTACCGCCTTTGGCCGATAGTAACTCTCGAACCATTTGGTCCATCGGCATGTTCTTCGCAACTCGCTCTTGCAACCACTCGTAATAGCGGAGCATCGGCTTAGTCGTGATCTGCTGATTCGTACGGATCTGAAGCAACTCAGCCCACTTCATCACCCACATCTCGACGAACTCTTTGCGACTGAGCAACTCATCGACGAGCATGTCTCGCTTCGTGGGGTCCGCGTTGCTCACAAACTTGGTGTATTCCTCGACTGATGGCAGAACGCCGACGATGTCGAGATATGCTCGGCGAACAAACTCTTCGTCTGTGCAAAGCTCACTAGGATTGATTCGAAGACGTTTCAGCTTTTCATAGACGTGATGATCGACGTAGTTGTTCTCCGGCATTTGCGGAGCGTTGTATTGGAACCCCTTGGGCAACGTGATGAAGTGTGAGCCGACGGTATGGGTTTCAAAACGCGCCATCAGAAACGCTTCGCCGCGCTTGCCTGCGGTGACGAGACCTTGCTGTGAGACAGCGGCCGAGGTTTCGTTATTCGTCATGAAGAACGCCAGCGAAGTAACGTCGCGGTCAGTACCGTCAGAATACTTGGCTCGAACAGTGATCTGCTGTGTTGCCCCCTCACCATCAAGGACCGCACTTGGCGGATAAAGCTCGACCGAAAGAACTTTCGGTACTTCGCCTTGGTCAATCGGAGCACCGGCATCGAGCCAGCGGAGAGTTGTTTGATGAAGTTCTGAACCTTCTTCAAATCGCTTGCCCCCTGTGTGCGGTACCTTGCCGACTGACTTTTCAATCAGCAAGCTTTCATTTGGCAGCGCCAGATTGATGCGTCGACCAGGGATTTCGCGAGTCAACCGATAGTGATCACCATCCGGATCGAAGCCGAACAGCGACAAGCGGAAACCATCCTTGCCACGAGCAGCTCCGTGACACGATCCCGTGTTGCAGTTCGCCTTCATGAACACCGGCATGATGTCGAGCTTAAAAGAGATCGGCCGGTCTGCCGCCGCTTGAGAAACCTCTACCGGAACAACGATTGACTTCCCGCCGAAGTCGACCTTTAGCTCCGTCTTACCATCAGCGGCTGGGTACAGCGTGTGATTTTCAAACTTCACTAGCGCCGGATTCGCGAATGCAAAAGTCGCGGCCTTGGTAACGTCACGGGTAATCCCGTCAGCGTATGTCGCTTGAACCACGATCGATTGCCGATCTCGAATTGTGGTAATCTGGGCATTTGGCGGATAAACAGCGATCGAAACCGGTGCAGGCTCTTGAGCGACTACACTCGATGCGACCAGCCCGCTCGCAAGAAAAAGACTCGCTAACTCGGATATCGTCTTGGACAATCGCATTTTGCTACCCTTCAAACGACTACTCGTTCTATTGAATTCGCGAACTCAAACATTCAGTTAACTGACATCTAGGAACAAGACGTTAATCAACGAAATGAAGTTCTGACTTTGTGCTCAAAATAATTCTCATTTTGCGGCTGGTTGGCCTGTTTTTGCCTTCGCGTCCTCTCGCAATTGCTCCAAACGG
>CAIJTL010000162.1 GCA_903823545.1 uncultured Planctomycetaceae bacterium | reverse complement strand
ATTCCCTCGTTGACAACTCCATCCCATAGTGATGACGACTCCCTCCAGGCTACCCTTGAGCAATGCGGGCCAAGCCAGCGTTATCCACGCCACTTTGTTGGCATCAATCGGCAGGTCGATCGCCGATAACGCGGAGACCAACAGCCCCCAAGGAGTCGCGGCAATCACGCTCACAGCGGCTCCGAAACACGCGCCGATCAAAAGTTGTTTGGCAGTCAGCGATCTCATGCGTTTGGCTCATCATCAATGCCGACACGGACACGGACCCGGAGGCCCCGTTCAGTTCAGCGTCTCATCGTCCCACATTCCCGTTTCGCCCCATCAACCGGACCGCGCGAGCGCCCGGTTCGACTATCGTTTGTCTCTCGAAACCGGCTCATTTGTCATTCTCCAGTAGCGAATGCCTCAGACAGCTCCGCGCTGGTTCAACTCACGTTCAAACCGACTCGACCAACTTGTGTCGTGAAAGATCACAACGCCATCCGTGATAGTCACCTCGTGCTGGCTCGACGCGAACCGGCATCGCCATCAGCTTTTCGATCCGGTCTTCGGACGGTGGATGTGTCGAGAACCAACTCGTCACGCCACCCAGCCCGAACAGCGGGCTGACGATGAACAGGCTCGCCGTTGCCGGAGACATTTCCTGTACCTGCTCCTGAGCGTGCGGTTCATGCAACCGCTTGAGCGCCATTGCCAGCGCTTCCGGGTCGCCCGTGAGTTCAGCGGCTGTCGCGTCCGCGACGTACTCTCGCGAACGCGACACCGCCATCTGCATCAGCGTCGCCACAATCGGTGCGACAAACGCCATCAGCAGACCTCCACCAGCCGGAGACTCTTCGTCATCGTTGGACGGCCCCATTCCAAACAGGGCCGAGAACTGAATCGCGTTAGCCGCATAACTCACGACCGAGCCGAGCATCGCCGCGATTGTGGCGATCAAGATGTCTCGGTTCTTAATGTGAGCAATCTCGTGAGCGATCACGCCACGCAGTTCTCGCGGACTCAGCAGATCCAAGATCCCCTGAGTCACCGCCACCACGCCATGCTTCGGATTCCGTCCCGTCGCAAAAGCATTCGCGTATGCCTCAGGAATCACGCAGATGCGAGGCTTCGGGATATTCGCTGCGGTGGCCAACTCCGCGACCATTCCATGCAACTCGGGAGCCTCCTCTTCCGTGACTTCTTGAGCTCCATGCATCGACAGAATCAGCCGATCCGAGAAGTAGTACGCCCCGACATTCATCGCCAGAGCCAAGCCCACGAAGACCAGCAGGGCATTCCCCCCCCATCGCCCCGCCAAACCCAATCATCAACGTACTCAACCCACCGAGAAGCAGCACCGTCTTGACTTGGTTCCACATGATCCACTCCTTACAGACTGCATCTGTTTCATTGACGTTCGACCTTCACGTATTAGGTCGGCAAACAATACGCAGCATGTTGAGATTCAACAAATCGAAAGTGTTGCGTTGACCATTCGATTAACTTGAAGTACCGTCGGCTCATGGACTGGCTCAACTACCACCACTTGCTTTACTTTTGGACCGTCTCCCGCGAGGGAACGATCGCTCGTGCCAGCGAGAAACTGCACCTCGGACAACCGGCGATCAGCACTCAGTTGAAACAGTTGGAGCAATCGCTCGGCCAAAAACTTTTTCAAAAAGCTGGCCGCAATCTGGAACTGACCGAGACCGGCCGCATGGTCTACCGGTATGCCGACGAAATCTTCTCGCTCGGTCGTGAGATGGTCGACAGCGTTAAAGGTCGACCGACTGGTAAGCCGGTGCGTTTCGTTGTGGGCATCGTCGATGTCCTACCAAAGCTCATCGCAAAACGCCTGCTCGAACCAGCGCTGCAACTTCCCGACCCTCTCAAGTTGGTCTGCATCGAAGATTCGCTCGAAAGACTGCTCAGCGAACTCGCTTTGCACAACGTTGACATCGTTCTGTCCGACACACCGGTCACCGGAGCAATGCGGATCCGAGCGTTCAACCACCTGCTGGGTGAATCTTCCATTGCTGTGTTCGGCACGAAAGAACTCTCTCGCAAGTACGGTAATGGGTTCCCAGCGTCGCTCAACGGAGCCCCATTCCTGCTTCAAGGCCGAGCCAGCGCCGTGCGTCGTTCGCTGGAAACGTGGTTCGACTCACATGATCTGCATCCAATGATCCGCGCCGAGTTCGATGACAGCGCATTGCTGAAAGTCTTCGGCCAAGCAGGCGAAGGGCTGTTCGCAGCACCGTTCGTTATGAGAGACGAAATCTGTCGCCTACACGAAGTCGAACTCGTAGGCGAGATTCCTGGCGTTCGCGAACAATTCTACGCCATCTCCGCCGAGCGCCGCCTCAAACATCCCGCCGTCTTGGCGATCTCCTCGACCGCCAGAGAAGACTTGTTCGCCAAATAGGTCATTGGCAATCCATTTGCGATTCGATTTAGCGGAGCGCATCCAGCCTCTTTGATAAACAACGGGGGTATTCACCACCTGCTCCGACTGTTTCGTGATCACGACGAGCAATTGGAATTAACCACGCTAACACGTACCCCCAAGAGTAAGTGAGAGGCCACACAAGCCAAGACCTTCGAAAGTCTTTTCCCGAGACTCCTGGCACGAATGGACGGACCAAGAGAGCCGTTCTACCCCGCAATCTCAAGTTGTTCTACCACTGGGCATGGCGTCAGCAAGCAACACACCCTTCGATGACTTCCGCCAGATGCGTTTCCGGCCGGTTCAAAACTTTTGTAACTCGCTTGTCCTCCGCTGCATCTGAAGGGCGTCGCGTGTAACGAATCAGACAACTCACTCAACGCAAAGGTCGTGAGTTGGAGTTGGCTGAACTAGCTTTTTGCTGCCGCGTTTTGCCCACTTCATTTTTTTCTGCGAGGAGACTCCGTCCATGAATCGTTTCACTTTTGTTGCGTCGTCGATTGGTGTGTTGTTGGTAACGGGCTGTCTGCTTCTGACTGGCTGCGGCCAGTCAAATAGCGGTGAGAAGAGGGGGGCGGCTGACGCCAAGATGACTCAAGGAAAGATGTCGGAAATGGAAACAGACCACATGATGACCAATGACAAAATGGTTGCCGGTAAGATGCCTGAGGGGAAGATGTCCGATGCAAACATGTCGGACGGGAAGATGGGCGACGACAAAATGGCTGGCAAGTAGTTTCGCAATTGCGTTGTGATGCGGCAGGAGAGTACGTAGCCATCATCGCTCTCACGACGGCTACGCTTTTGCGACTCCACCCTGAATTTACCGGATTTGAGATAACGTCATGGCTCGTATCGAATACAAACATCGTCGACCAATCCGGTGGATGCACTGGTTCAACGTCGTGCTGCTGAGCGGCATGATCTGGAGTGGATTGCTGATCTACTGGGCCAACGACATCTATCGAATTCAAATCGGCCAGCGCGTTTTGCTGAAACTGTTTCCGGATGCCTTCTACAACACATTCGGGCTTTCTGCTCGATTGGCAGAAGGAATGGCTTGGCATTTTGCCTTGATGTGGGGCTTCGCAACCAACGGGCTTGCGTATGTCGGCTACACGCTCTTTTCTGGCGAGTGGCGTCACCTCGTACCGAATCGAAACTCATTTCGCGAAGCGTGGCAGGTGATGCTTCATGACCTGCACCTTAGCCGCGTTGAACCTCCGAAGCGAAAATTCAACGGCGCACAGCAATTCGCTTACACCGGAGTCATCCTGATGGGAGGCGGTTCGCTGTTGACCGGCTTGGCAATCTTCAAGCCTGTGCAATTCGGATGGCTGACGTGGTTGTTGGGGGGCTATGAATGTGCCCGCTTTGAGCACTTCGCACTGACGGTCGGGTATGTGCTCTTCTTTCTGATTCACATCGCTCAGGTCATTCGAGCTGGCTGGAACAGTCTCCGAGCGATGGTCTGCGGGTATGAATTGGTGGAAGAGGTCACCCCATAGCACGGACGGCTCGCCTTTGCGCCGTCCTTTGAAATCACACAGGCGAGCTGCCTGTGCTACGACTTTTACGAGGCAGACATGTCAACAACTTCAGCAACGCCAACAGATGCCGCAGTCGAACTTCGCCGTATGACAAGACGGAGTTTTGCGACTGGCGGAATCGCGACAGTCGCCGGCGCGGCGAGTCTGTGGTGGATCAAGCACGCGGTTCCCGAGGGAGGCATTCCGTGGCCGCTTCGAAAGATGATGGAATTTAACAGTCGGGTCAGCGATGCAATCTTCGATCCCAATCGCCTGGCTCCGACGTTTGATGTTTCTCGCGCACGCGAGCCGCGAGTGAACGGGATGATTGGCTTGAAAAAGGAACTCGACCTCCGACGTTGGCATCTGGATGTCCTGACTGGTGGCGACAAACCTGTCATTGAGCGATCGCTGCCAATCAACGCGATTCATGAACTACCACGCTTTGAAATGGTTACAGAATTCAAATGTGTTGAAGGATGGAGCGAAGTCGTGCATTGGGCGGGGTGCCGTTTATCGGACTTTATCGCGAAGTATGGCCACGACACGCCGTTTGTCGGCTTGAGCACTCCCGATCGCGCGTACTACGTTGGACTCGATCGCGCGAGCGCTGTGCATTCGCAATCGTTACTCGCTTATGAAATGAATGGCCAACCGCTTACGTCAGGACACGGAGCCCCGCTCCGATTGGTCTGCTCGTTGAAGTATGGCGTGAAGTCGATCAAGCGAATTGGGGCGATCCAGTTCACCAACAAACGGTCAGCGGACTACTGGGCCGAGCAAGGGTACGACTGGCATCTCGGCCACTGATTACGATGATCGAGTCATGCCGAGCGCTCGATCAGAACAATTGCGTCTGCCGAGATCGCCTCCTGCCGACCAATCGGCCCGACCTTCTCTCCGGTTTTCGCTTTGACGTTCACTTGGGTTTGATCGAGCCCCAGTAACTGAGCAATCTGAGCTGCAATTGTCGATTTGAACGCTGACAGCTTCGGACGCTCAGCGTGAATCGTGCAGTCGAGATTCACGATCTTCCAACCGGATTCGTTGAGCTTGCTCCACGCGGCTTTGACGAAAATCGCTGAGTCGGCGTTCTCCCATTGCTTGTCGGTGTTCGGAAAGAGTTCGCCAATATCGCCGAGTGCAGCGGCTCCCAGCAGCGCATCGGTGATCGCGTGCAACAACACATCTGCGTCACTGTGACCGTCGAGCCCTGTCTCATGCTCAACTCGCACGCCCCCAAGAATCAAAGGCCGGCCTGCAATCAAACGGTGTGTGTCGTGGCCGAGACCAACTCGAAATGACATTAGGACGGTTCCAAGCTTGAAGAGGTGTTGTTTTGCGATTTAGTAAGTAATTCGGGAGAAGTTTACCACGGAGGCACGAAGACGCAGAGTAGCGGAGCCGCACACCTTCTTCACTTTTCCCGTTCCTCTCCGTGCCTCCGTGGTAAGTCTCTGCTTATGCCGAAGTCGTTGATACTCGCAGCCTGGAGATGGATGAAGCATAATCTTCGCGATTTCAAAACAGGTGAACTCTTCGCACGCGAACCGCGTGCGTCACTGACCGCGAGGATCTGATCATGGCGAAGACTTATCGAGTTGGCATTATTGGGCGGACAGGCAAAGGAGATTACGGGCACGGCGTCGACGTCGCCTGCACAAAGTTGCCGAACTTTGAAATCGTTGCGTTGGCAGATGAGAACGAAGCGGGGCGTGCTGCTGCGGTGAAGCGGACGAAGGCGAAGACGAGTTACGCCGACTACCGCGACATGTTGTCGAAGGAAAAGCTCGACATCGTGGCGATCTGCCCGCGCTGGATTGACCAACATCGCGACATGATCGTCGCAGCGGCAGAGCATGGCTGCCACGTTTATATGGAGAAGCCGTTTTGTCGCACGCTCGCGGAATGCGATGACGCGGTAACGCAATTGGAAATGCGACACCTCAAATTGGGGATCGCACACATCAGCCAGTATTCGCCAATCCTCGAAGTTGTGAAGGCGATCATCCACAGCGGCGAGATTGGCGATGTCCTCGAATTGCGTGGGCGAGGGAAAGAGGATCGACGTGGTGGCGGCGAAGATTTGTGGGTGCTCGGTTCTCACATCTTCGGCCTCATGCGATCGCTCGCAGGAGGCAATGCGAAATCCTGCACTGCGACGGTGACTCAGCAAGGACACAAAGTTGCCAAAGCCGATGTTGCCGAGGGAGCGGAAGGAATCGGCCCACTGGCAGGAGACCATGTGCAGGCGACGT
>CAIJTL010000161.1 GCA_903823545.1 uncultured Planctomycetaceae bacterium | reverse complement strand
GGTCGTTGTTGTCGGCGGAGTCGCCAGGACACAGGGCTTCCGCATTCTTCTGCAAAACGCATTCGAGACCGCTCGGTTCCCTTTAGAGATCGGCAACATCCAGTTCGCCACCGACGACACCTTCTCAGTCGCTCGAGGCAGCCTGATCAACGCGCAACTCGAGACCGAAGTCCGCTCCGCAAAACCGCGTGCAGCATAGACGCGTGACCGATGGACTGGCTGCTCACGCAAGTGTTGCCCCCATCGAGTGGCACAGGATTCAACGCAAAGTCGCCAAGACGCGAGGACGCAAAGTGGAATCCTTGCGTCCTTGCGCCTTGGCGTCTTTGCGATCAACGAATCCCCGCTTCATCTAAGTCTGAGTTGTTGGCGGGCTCCAGAGAAACGCAGGCCAGTCGAAACAACCTTGAGACACAGCGGCACGGAGGTTTTGGGTGTGGCATCTCTGCCTGAAATATTCTTGATGAATGCCGATTTCGCGATCGCTGGATTATGCTGGTGGCGTCGTTGAGTTCCGTTTCATCACCAAGTTCTGGGAGTTTTCGTGATGCGATGTTTGTTGTCGTGGTGCCTGCTAGCGGTTTGTTCGAGTCCCTTGATTGCGGAAAACTGGCCGAGCTGGCGTGGGCCGAACCAGAACGGTGTGGCAACGGGCAAGAATTTTCCAACGGAGTGGAGCACCACGAAAAACGTGGCCTGGAAAGTCGAACTGCCGGGCAAGGGTTCTTCTACTCCGGTGGTGTGGGGCGATCGAATCTTTGTGACGTGTGGTATTGAAGGAAAGAATGTTTTGTTGGCCTACGATCGCGCCGGCAAAGAACAATGGCGTGTTGCCGTCGGCAGCGAAAAGGTGGGCAAGCACAAGAAAGCCACCGGCAGTAATCCGTCAGCGGTGACTGACGGCAAGTACGTCTTCACGTACTTCAAGAGCGGTGATCTGGCATGTGTCGACTTCGCAGGCAAAGTGGTTTGGCAAACCAATCTCCAAGAGAAATTCGGTGAAGACACGCTGTGGTGGGACTTGGGAACATCGCCGGTTTTGACGAACGCTCATTGCGTCGTCGCAGTGATGCAGACTCCGGAGAAGACCGGCACGTCGTACTTAGCCGCCTTTGATAAAGCGACCGGCAACGTCGCTTGGAAGCAAGACCGCGATCTCGGAGCACCAGCGGAAGCCGCTCAAAGTTATTCGACTCCAGTGGTGTTGAACGAAAACGGAAAAGAGACGCTCATCGTTTTGGGTGCCGACCACGTGACCGCTCACGATGCAGCGTCCGGCAAGGAACTGTGGCGTGTCGGAGGATTGAATCCGACGGGGCACAAATACTTTCGATCGATCGCATCCGCCGTTGTGTCAGACGGAATCGTTGTTGCCCCCTATGCTCGTGGTGAGAACGTCACTGCGATCAAGCTCGGAGGGAGCGGCGATGTGACGAAATCACACGTCGTTTGGCAAAAGAACAAAGCGGGAATCGGAACCGACGTGCCGACTCCAGCAGCCGTTGACGGTCGCGTTTACTTGCTGACGGACAAAGGGGATGTCACTTGCTACGACATCAAGACTGGCGAGCCGATTTGGTCGGGCATGCCTGAAAAGAATCGCGGTGCTTTCAGCTCATCGCCCATCGTGGCAGATGGCAAAGTCTACATCACTCGCGAAGACGGCAAGACATTTGTGCTGGCGCAAGGTTCCGAATTCAAAGTGCTGGCAGCCAATGAACTCGACGGCTTCGTCGTGGCAACGCCGGTCTTCACCGACGGACGCATCCTGATCCGTACCGACTCGCACCTGTATTGCATCGGTGGATAAGTCATCCGATGACGTCGGTTTGATGGCCCACGGAATACACAGAAAAACACGGACGGGATTGACGGCTGACGTGCAGTGGTTCGCTGAGCGAATCTGCGAAAACAAGTCTCAGGCAATTTCTTCTGTGTCTTTTCGTGTGTTCCGTGGGCAGAAGCGACATCGAGTGAGTCAGCTAGCAACCAGGTTGTCCTGCCTCCATTTTTTTGTCCCACATCTTTTTGTCAGAGCATTGGGATTCAGACAAAAAGATGGGCGACAAAAAGATAATTCTTGGAACTTCACCGCTACTTTTCAGTAGTTGGCTTCGCGTCGATTGCCGGCTTCTCTTCGTTAGTTGGCTTCGCGCTAGCAGCCGGCTTCGCGGCCGTCTCGATCTTTTGCAGACTCTTGAGAGTGTCCCCTAAGTTGAGTCGCCAGAGGGCATCCTCTTTTTTCAGCAGGACGAACTTGGGCTCGATCCGTTCGACAGTCGCATCCAAATCGGCGTACTTCACGTTTTCACCTTCGTGGAGCACCAAACGCTTGTTGGTCGATTTGTCGGAGAGCCAGAACTCTTTCTTTCCTTCGCGAACGATGATGCCCGTTAGCGTTGTGAATTGCGCGAGATCGTCGCCGACATTGATCGTGATTTCTTGAGTCGCCATCGCCGTTGGAGTTCCAGAATCAGCGACTTGCACGGTGACCTTCACGCTTCCTGGTGCCATAGTGGCCGGAGGAGTCCATCGAAATTCGCCAGTGGTCGCGTCGATCTTCGCTCCTTCTGGAGCACCCGATCCAAGTGAGTATGTCAGCTTGCTGTCTGCTTCTTCGTCGGTTGCTTTGATCGGCAGGACCAATTCTTTACCAAGAATCGCCTGACGCTCAGTCACCGCGTCGAACTTCGGAGCCATATTTGTCTGCTTGAGCGAAATCGTCAGCGACTCCGTGAGCGCCTCCTTCAGTCCCGGTGCGTTGGCGGTCACTTTCAAAGCGACATCGCCGAGTGGTTGCTCCGCTTCCGGTTTCCAGGTCAGCTTACCGGAGCGTGAATCCAGCGAGAGTCCTTTCGGAGCCTCGCCATTCAACGCAAATACCGGCTCACCAGCACCAAGATCAAAACCAGTGGCCTTACAGGTCAGATCGAGTGAGCCACCTTTTGAAACGCTCTTCGGTCCGACGAATTCCATCTTCGGCGCGTAGGGAATCGGCTTGAGAAATGGATTCTGTTTCAAGATCGAATCGAAGTCGCTCAGCGAGCGCTTCGTAAAATCCGGATGCACTTTCACCAACTCAACGGTCTCTCCTTCAGCCAACTCGATCGCAGCAGCTTTGAGTTCAGATGCGTTGCTGTCGTGCTTTAGTTTCCAAGCCAAGCTGCTGGTTTCAACCACTTCAAAGTAGTGACGCGCGATCCGCACAATGAACGGCGTTTTCTCAGGAAAGCCTTCTGCAGACTTCACTCGCAACACTGGCAGCGAGTCCGTGGTATCTTTGGCTTTGTCAGCCGAGGTCGGAGCTAGCTTCCAATTTTCTGAAACTTCAGTGCGAGCGAACAACGTCGGCCCACGCGGCGGCGCGTCTCGCAATGACAAGGCTTCGAATTGCATTGCGACGGTCAGCTTCGGGTTGCCCGTCGTCGCTGGGCTATCGAGATTCATCAGCGTGATGCCGTGCAACAGGTCCGCTTGTGAGAAGCGAAACAAAAACAATCGAACTTGCGCGAGTGTCGCTTCGGCCTTCAATCGAAATCGAACGGCAACGAATGGCTGATTGGCGGCAGTCGCCGGTGCTTCGGGAGCAACTTGAACGTTTGAGAATTCACCGACTTCTTCCGCCAAGTCGGTCAACCATTGCTGATACTGCAACGCCGCTTGTTGAGGCTTCGGGGACAAACTGCGCCCCTTCCAGTCCTTCAAACGGAGTTGCTTGACTCTCGCTTGGTCGTATTCGAGGTCTTTCTTTTCAGTCTTTGACTTCTCCATGGCCAAGGTGCCCTGCAAGTCATCGACGGGACCATTGAACCAAGACCAAATGCTCGGAACGACAAAGAATGCGCCCATTACTCCTGCAAAGATGGACCCCAAGATTTTTTCACGTTGTTGCATGATCGTTCCGCAGACTGACAGCGATGAGTTTTACGTAGCCGTCTCGCTCCGCGTGACGAGCCGGTCGCTTCACGATGCGTTGGCGAGCATTCGGCTCGTCACGCGGAGCGTGACGGCTACGTTGCTG
>CAIJTL010000160.1 GCA_903823545.1 uncultured Planctomycetaceae bacterium | reverse complement strand
GGCCCGATCGAATTCAAAGCCGGTCAAACGGTGGTCAGCTTCGGCGTGCGACACCTGCCCGCCGGCGGCAACCGCATGCTCGCAGGCAAGATCCTGCGAGCCCAACTCTACGACCGCGCCTTAACCGCCGACGAAATCCAAGCGACATCAAAGTCCGTCCCGTACTTCGTCTCGGAGACTCAAGTCCTCTCCGCCCTCACCGCCACCGAACGCGAGCAAGTCAACGCCGCCCGCAATCGCTTGAAGGCACTGGAAGGAGCCATCGAAGCCCTCGGCCCAATCCCCGAATCCCTAAACGACAAAGCCATCTGGACCGACCTCGCCCACGCGCTGTTTACGTTCCAAGAGTTTGTCTATTTGAAGTGACGAGTCGTTTTGAAGTGAGCGAGGCATCGTGACGTGAGGAAGTATTTGGATTTCGCCCCAAAGGGGCCGCAGTAAGTCAGCCCAGGGCCAGCGACCAACGGGAGCGCCGCCCTGGGTGAGAGTTCGTAACAGTTTTTGAAGCCCTGAAGGGGCGGCCCTACTCCGGTCCCACCAATAGTGTCGCCCTTTCAGGGCTTAGGTAATCGATTCAAATTCATGACCCAGGGCGTTGCCCTGGGCTGGCATATGGCTGCCCCTTTTGGGGCGAAAATGCAGGACGATCGAAGTCATGGAACACCACACAAATTTTGAAGCTCAATACTCCCGTCGCCGCATGCTGCAAACCTGCTCGACTGGCTTCGGGGCGGCGGCATTGGCCGGACTGTTGGCAGAGACTGCCAGCGGTGCGAAAAGCGATCTTCCCAGCGGTGCTGCTCTCAAGAAACCGCATCACGCTCCGAAGGCCAAGCATGTGGTCTTCTGCTTTATGTCCGGAGGAGTTTCGCACGTTGACTCGTACGATCCAAAGCCTCGGCTGCAACGAGATCACGGCAAGCCCATGCCCGTGAAAGTTGAACGAACCATGTTCAACAATAACGGCAACATCATGGGCAGCCCGTTCGAATTCACTCCGTCGGGCAAGAGCGGCATTCCGGTCAGCAGCATGTTTCCTCATACGGCGAAAGTCGTGGATGAACTGGCCATCGTCCGTTCGATGACCTCGCCGCTCAACGAGCACGCTCAAGCCAACTTCTTCATGCACACCGGCTTTCCCACGATGGGCTATCCCAGTGCCGGAGCGTGGGCCGCTTACGGGCTCGGCACCGAGAACCGCGACCTGCCCGGCTATGTGGTGCTGCAAAGCGGTCATGCCGTGCCGCCGCATGGTGGAGTGAGCCTTTTCAGCAACGGCTTCCTGCCCGGCCAACATCAAGGCTCGATTCTGAAGGCCGATCAACGCGAAGCCATCCGCAACATCCGACCGCGAGACCCTCAAGCGGCGCAGCGACGACGGCTCGACTTCGTCCGTCAGTTCGATCAACCGTTCTTGGAAGAGACTGCGGCCGACGCTCAAGTCGAAGCCGCGATCCGCAATTATGAGACGGCGTTCCGCATGCAGTCGGTCGTCCCCGAACTCTGCGACATTTCGGGTGAGACTCAAGAGACTCACAAGCTCTACGGCTTGGACTCGGACGACGCCGAGAAGTCGGCCTACGCGCGGCAGTGTTTGCTCGCTCGACGCTTGATCGAACGAGGAGTCCGATTCATTGAACTAAGCTGCCTGACGAAAGGCATCGGAGCCGGTGGCGCCGCGAATCCGTGGGACCAACACGGAGCCCTCAAGCAAGGTCACGGTGCGATGGCCAACCAAGTCGACCAACCGATCGCCGCG
>CAIJTL010000159.1 GCA_903823545.1 uncultured Planctomycetaceae bacterium | reverse complement strand
GTGAAATTAGGAGCCGGAGCGGGCTTTTCCATCGGCGAAGCGGACAAGAACAACAACGACATTCTGGACATTGGCGGAGACGATGGGCCGCTGGAGATCATCGATCGCATTGGTGGCACAATGCAGATCATCGGCACGCCGGGTTTTCCGGTGATCCTGACCTCGATCCACGATGATTCGGTCGGAGCGAGTCTGGATACGACCGGCTTCCCGCATACCGACACCAACGGCAACGGTAACGCAACCACTGCTGCCGCTGGAAACTGGGGCGAGATTCTGTTCGACAAGTATGCACACGACCGCAACGTAGTCGTGCATCTGGAACTGGAAAAGCAGCTCACTGCCGGGATAGACGCTAACAGTCGGCTGCTCAGTTTGTCGGACAACTCGGCTGAAGACTTGGGTAACTTGGCTCCCAACAACAAGAGCGCCAACGAAAATCGTCGTGCGGGATTCCAGCTTCAAGGGACGATCGCTTACGACGATCCGGGTGACGTGGACATCTACAAGTTCGTGGCCGATGCCGGTACCGAAATTTGGTTGGACATGGATTTCACGGACCCGTCACTAGACACGATCATCGAGTTTGTCAGTGCCAATGGCTCGTTACTGGCCCGGTCGCAGGGTCCGCAAGGGGGCACCGATCTGACCACCAACGGTGTCGTCGCGCTCCCGCTGCAAAAGAGTGCCAACCTGGGAGGTGACTTTTACACGACCACCGTGCGCGATGCCGGTATGAGACTCGTCACGACGGGCCTGTCTGGCTCGTCCAACACCTATTTCATTCGCGTACGCAGCAATCCTGCAGCAGGAAATATCAACGACTTGAGCGGCGGTCTGACGAGTGGTGCCTATCAAATGCAGGTCCGTCTAGGGCAACGTGATGAGACTCCAGGCGTAGCGGTCAAGTTCGCTGACATTCGTTACGCAACGGACGGCATTCGCGTCAAAGGGTTGCCCTACCACAGTCCCCTGCTGGCGGAAGCGACGGAACTGGGGACCAACGACACAGCCGGAAACGGCAACAACAACGACGTCGCCACGATCACACGCGCTCAACTG
Source organism: uncultured Planctomycetaceae bacterium (assembly GCA_903823545.1). Classification (GTDB taxonomy): domain Bacteria; phylum Planctomycetota; class Planctomycetia; order Planctomycetales; family Planctomycetaceae; genus SXKJ01. The sequence goes on along the minus strand of CAIJTL010000159.1, from coordinate 2,628 downwards.
CTGGGCAACCTGCTCTTCTCCGACCGAGGCAGCTTGGGAGTCGGCGGCGATTTGCGGACCGGGACCGACATCGACTTCTACAAGTTCCACATTGATGCCGCGAAGATTCAGGAAATCCAGGGCATCAATGGTGGGCCGCAGACATGGGCCACAATCATTGATCTGGATTGGGCCGACGGTTTAAGCCGGCCAGACACAACCATCGCGGTTTTCACCCAGGCGGGCCAATTGGTGTATCTCGGCCGCGAATCGAATGTGACTGACGACCAGCCAGCTCCAGGGCAAAACGATGATTTGGATGATCTCTCGCGCGGCAGCGTAGGCAAGCAAGACCCGTACATCGGCACGGCGATGTTCGAGGAAGACCCCACGAACGGTGTCGAGTTCTATTACCTCGCAGTCATCAACAACCAAATGCAGCCGACAGCGCTGAGCGCAAACTTCCTCAGCGGTTCGGCTCAGGCCACTCGCACGCGACTGGAGCCGGTCACCTCGTTGCAACGCATCGCGGAAGATCACATCGGCTTCCAGGGCTATAGTTCCAACGGCACGCCAGTGACCCCAGTGACCGGCCCACTGCTGGACATCACCAGTTCGGCGACGTTGAGCGACCATGTTACGAACTTCGATCTCGGTGACGTGGTGCTGTTTGTGTCACAGGACAATCAACTGCGCATGATCAACCCGCTGACCGGTGCGAACGTGGTTGTTTACGACCAGCAATTGTCGGGGGGCAACTTCTCGACGCGCGACATTGCAATGAGTACCGACGGCATTCTGTTCGGTTATCAGAACGTCCAGAACGGGGCGGCGGCGTCCAACTTCAACACCGTTGGCCGCTTGGTGCGACTCGACACCGGAACCGGCGGGGCAACTTTGATCGGCAACGACGGCATCTCCGGCGAAAGTGCGACGGCTCAGAGCCAAAGCCCGGCGAATGTTGGTGGCGGAGCAGGTGGCAATGACTTCGATGACATCACGACTGCGGATACCGTGGACGCGATGACGGTCGAACGAACGGGAGTCTCCAATGAACTGCCGACATACACTGGCTGGTACGCAGTCAACGAGAATGGCCGAGATGCCACCGATGCCGTCAGCGTAAACTCGAAATTGTACCGTGCGAACCTCGCGACTGGTGCGGTGGCCAATGGCGGCAACGACAGCGGCTTTGGCGACATTCAGTACGGCGGAGTTTTCTACGCCAGTGGTACCGCGTCTGTTTCTGATGGCACAAACGGCGTTGCTATTTTCATACAAGCGAAAGCCCCAGGGTTGGCAGGCAACGGCATTACTTTGGACCTGACCAACACGGGGGCGAACAACTCGAATATTGCCATCGGTGCTGGTGGTGGGACGGTCTCGGTCACGATCGGACGTAATGTCACCGCACAACAAATCGTTGACGCTGTGAATCAGAACGGCACGGCGCGGCAGTACCTGACACTCTCCATCGCAAATGGTGGCAACGGCGGCATTGCTCCGGGAACAGGCGGAGCTGTCTTCGATGACACTACCGCTGGTGGCCTGGACGACGGAACTAACGGCGTTCTGAGAGGCAACGTCACCGGTTTGTCGTTCAACACAGCCGAGCCGAACAACTCGTCGGCGAATCTCCTCTACGCTGTCACGAGCGCTGGCGAATTGATCTCGATTAATCGCCAAACACCGAACGGCTCAAGCTCGATGCGGATGACAGCGACGCCAGTCACTGATTGGCTGAACTCTGTGAACGCCAATATTGTGGCGGCACGGGGAGCAGGCTTTACAGGCTTCACCGCACTGACGCTGGGGCCGCAGAATCTACACAATGGCTTGTTCCGTCAAACGCTGTTCGCCACGACCAACACCGGTCGCATGATCGCCTTCCAGATCGGTGGAGCGGATGACGGCGTCACGTTGGTCAACGCCTTCGGCAGCGATAACGAAACGCAGTCCATCACCTCGACCGCAGCCAGTGGCACGTTCACACTGAGCTATACCTACCCGCTGACGGGCGAGGTTCTCACGTCAGTGCCGCTCAACTTCAACGCGACGCAGGCCCAAGTGCGCACCGCGTTGCAGGCAATGGTGACTTCTGGTGGTCTGCTCCCGTTCCTGGCAGCAGACCTCACTCTGTCAGGCGGCGCGACGGTCAACGCGATCGGCGGTATGAACGTCACGTTCCAGGGCTTCTACACCGACAAGAACGTGAACCCACTGACGGCGACGTCGATCAACTTGGCGGGTGGCACGGTCAACACCGCAACAACAGTCATCGGTGGCGATGGCGTCCGCTTGAATCCGTTCGTTCAACTGGCGGTCGGTGGCAACGCAACTGGTTTGGCGTTCTCGAACCTCGACTTCAACCTGTGGCACCCCACGTTCCGCCGAGGTGATGCAACTGCGGAAACGGTAGGTACCGCCGATCCAGGCCACGGTATCAATACCCCCTTTGATAATTCTCGTCAGCCGTTCAATTCCGAAACTTCGTCACAGCGGATCCAGGGACGCGATCAAACCGAAAGTGTTGGAGGTGCGAGCTTCTACTTCGGGGTGGAAGCATTCCAACCGAATGTGAGCCAGACGGCCTATCTGAACTACGGGGCCGCCGGTCAGTCGCAGTACGGCGTGGCTGATAACGACTAC
>CAIJTL010000158.1 GCA_903823545.1 uncultured Planctomycetaceae bacterium | reverse complement strand
CTTCAGAACTCCACGATGCGACTATGCGACCGCTCATCCAAAAGAAGGAAGCGGCGGTCACGAGCATCACAGCGGCGTTCGACGCAAAAAGACAACTGATCGACACCGCGAGCGATCCGATTTTACTGCTCGCCGTTCGCGATGCCGACGCGGCAATGGTCGAACTGCGACGTGAGAAGTCGGATCACGACTCACGCCTGAAGCTCAAGAGCGACGCGCTGCACAAGTATCAGACTTGGCCGGATCAGTTCACCGATGTCGCCGACACGATCACGCGGTTGCAAGCCGAAGTCGAAACCATGCAAACGGAGTCGGCGGCGTTCGACGCGAAAGGTGAGCAACTCAACACCGAAAGCGAGCAAGCCCGCAAGCGACTCCAATCGCCCGAAGCAATCTGAGATTCCCTCCCGTCGTCCGCCCTGCGATGTCCTGAGCATCAACGGGCGGTGACGGCGGCTCTTTCCTTCACGGGAGGGGGGGATAGCGCGGGTCCTTCCGAGTGGTATTTGGCCCCCTGCCTCTTACTCACTACCTCTTCGGAGTGTTTTTGTTAATTACCCACGATACGGGCATTTTAGGTTTCTCATTCGCAAACTGAATCTAGCTTCACTTGAGGAAATGCCGTCATGACTACGCTCACACAACGGGTTCAAGCCGCCGAACAAGTTCTCTTGGCGAGCGGCTACAACCTGACTCTGACGGAAGAATCGAAGCTGGGTGCCGCCAGTCTTGGATTGCGCTCGGCTACGCTGCCGATCGCGTTGGCAGCGGCTCAAATCGCGTTAGAAGAACAGCCGTTGACGCTTCGCGGATTGTTCTACAGGGTCGTTTCTGCTGGCTTACTGCCATCGACTGATGCGAAGCATTATTCCGCATTTGGCCGATTGATGAGCACGTTGCGAGAACGTGGATTCGTTCCGTTCGAATGGATCGTCGATGGTGTGCGGCAAACGCTCAAACCGTCGAGTTGGAGCGGGCTATCAGACTTCGCTGATACCGTTCGTGATTGTTACCGGCGAGACTTTTGGGCGGACCTCCCGGATTATGTTCATGTTTTTTGTGAGAAGGCAGCGATCGCTGGTGTCTTGCAGCCCGTCACTGCGGAGTTTGATGTTTCGCTGTCACCGCTCCGGGGATATTCGTCGCTGTCGTTCGTGCATGAGATTGCCGCGCAGTGGAACAACATCGCAAAACCGATCCATGCGTTCTATTTAGGCGACTTCGATCCGAGTGGGTTCGACATCGAAGCCGACCTGAAAACCAAGCTGTCGCGATACTGCAATCAGTCATTCACGTGGCAGCGGCTGGGCGTCAATGCCGAAGACTTCGCCGAGTTCGAGTTACTGCCATTGGCCGCAAAAACGTCTGACATGCGGTGCAACAAGTTCGTTGCCGCACATGGCAGCGAGTGCGCGGAAATTGATGCCCTGCCATCGACCGAACTGCGACGACGTGTCCGTGAGTCGATCGAACTGTTCGTTGATCATGACCGTTGGCAGAATCTCGTTCTGGTCGAGAACCTTG
>CAIJTL010000157.1 GCA_903823545.1 uncultured Planctomycetaceae bacterium | reverse complement strand
TCAACCCTTTGAGGGCATCGTCCTCACCGACACGTTCCAGCTTTCGGAAACCAAGGGCGAGCTGGAGGAAAAGATGTTCCCGGAAAACAACCGCCGGGTGAAACGCCAGAAGCAAAGCCCCATCCGCGTCGTCATCGGTAACCCGCCGTATTCCGTCGGGCAAGGCGACGCGAACGCGAACAACCAGAATCTGAAATACCCAATCCTCGACGAACGTATCCGCAGCACCTACGCCGCGCGTTCGGCGGCGACAAACAAGAATAGCCTCTACAACAGCTACATCAGGGCAATTCGATGGGCCAGCGACCGCATCAATGGCAGGGGCGTGGTCGGATTCGTGACCAACGGCAAGTTTATCGACGGCAACGCGACGGATGGACTCCGAGCCTGTCTCGCGGACGAGTTCACCGGCGTCTACGTCTTCAACTTGCGGGGAAATGCCCACACCTCGGGCGAAACTAGGCGGATGGAAAAGGGCAACGTATTCGGCGAAGGAACGAAAGACCCAGTCGCCATCACTCTACTCGTCAAGAACCCAGACAAGACCGGAAAGTGTGAGTTCCACTACCACGACATTGGCGATTACCTGGACCGCGCTGAGAAACTGGCCCGCATCCGGGCCTACCAAAGCATCAATGGCCTTCACCGAGAAAAGAGATGGAAGCCGATCCAGCCGAACGATTCTCACGACTGGATAAACCAACGCGATCCGGCTTTTGAAAACTTCGTGTCGGTTGGCGACAAGAAAGACGACGCAGCGAAGACGGTGTTTGAGAACTACTCTCGTGGAGTTGCCACGAGTCGTGACGCTTGGTGCTACAATTTTTCGGAGGCTTCGGTGGCTGCAAACATGCGGCGTATGATTGCGTTTTACAACGAGCAGGCCGCAGCCTTCACGAAACTTTGCGAGAGGAAGATTAAATCCGAACGCGCGAAACTGGCGGAGTCGTTCATTGATACGGATGCGAAAAAGATTTCTTGGTCAGACGGATTGCTTGCCGACTTGATTAACCTAACCGGCCGGAGCTTTGAGGCTGAGTCCCTTCGCCGTGCGGTTTATCGCCCCTACTGCAAACAGTGGGCATATTTTAACAGGCATCTCAATGACAGGGTTTATCAGATGCCACAGATTTTTCCGACTACTCGTCACGAAAACCTCGCCGTTTGCATTACTTCGCCCGGCAACCGTGTCGAATTTTCCACGCTGATTTGCGACACGCTGCCTGACCTTCACATGGCCGATTCAAACGGTGCGAGCCAGTGCTTTCCCCTCTACCTCTACGAAAAAAGCGAACCAGCGGAGTCCAAGAGGGGCGAAGAAAGGAAGCTCCGGCAAGGCGAGATGATTGCCGAAGAACCGGAAGGCGAGTTGGTGGAGGGCTACCGGCGGCGCAGCGCCATCACGGATGCCATCCTCGCCGATTTCCGCGCGGCGTATGAAACGGAGCGCGGCTGTGTCGCAGACCAGCCGCAGCAACATGAAACGTCGGAACGCTCTCGAAATTCCAACACCCCTCGCACGGCGGACACTGCTGCGACTGGCTTTCAGCACAGTCGCGCTCCGGGCGAAGCGGAAGCGACCGTCCCGCGCCGCATCACCAAGGATGACATCTTTTACTACGTCTATGGCGTGCTGCATTCGCCAGAGTATCGCACGCGCTTCGCCAGCGACTTGAAGAAGATGCTGCCGCGCCTGCCCTTCACGCGGGACACGGCGGACTTCTGGCGTTTCAGCCAGGCGGGCCGCGACCTCGCGCAGTGGCATTTGAATTACGAAACCGTCGAGCCGTGGCCCGTGCAGGAATACGCCAGCGAACTCCTGAGCGACCCGGCGAAGGATTTCCTCGTGCAGAAGATGACCTTTGGCCGGAAGGACAAGCAGGTGGACAAGACGACCATCCATTACAACGCGCGCATCACGCTCACCGGCATCCCGCTCGAAGCCTACGATTACGTGGTGAACGGCAAGCCCGCCCTCGAAT
>CAIJTL010000156.1 GCA_903823545.1 uncultured Planctomycetaceae bacterium | reverse complement strand
TCGTTTGGCAGCAATATGCGCCGATGGAGTCTGGCGTCTATGCGCCGGGCGAGAACACTCGCTTTGAAGATCGTCCCGAACCGATGAAGGTTTGGGGAGCTGACCGGTTCTTGCCGACGAACTTCGCGTTCCTTGACGATGGCGGATTCTTGTTGATCGATGGTTACGGCGCGTCTTACGTGCATCGCTACAACAAAGATGGCAAGTGGGTGAGTTGCTTCGGCGGAGTCGGTCCCGGAGAAGGAAAGTTCGCCACGCCGCATGGAGTTTGGGTCGATAAGCGAGAGGGCCGGACACCGTCGATCGTTGTCTGCGACCGGGCACATCATTCATTGCAGTACTTCACGATGGATGGGAAATACATCGAGACCCTCAAGGGTTACGGACTCCCCGCGAATGCGGAGACATGGAAAAACCTGCTCTGTATTCCTGAGCTACACGCACGAGTTACGCTGTTGAATGAAAAGAACGAAGTCGTCGCGCGGCTCGGCGACGATGTCGCACGTGTCACAGCAAAAGAAGGCGGACAGATCCGCGGCGATAAGTCGAAGTGGGTCGAAGGCAAGTTCGTCCATCCACACGACGCCTGCTTTGGTCACGACGGGAGCATCTTCGTTGCTGAATGGGTTGGGACGGGACGTGTTTCAAAGCTCAAGAAGCTGAGTTGAGTAATGATGTCTCGATAACTTCCTGGCGTTGGCTTTCAACATGAAGATGTGGCAAAGGATGACAGAGAATTAGAAATAGGCAGCGAATAGTTTGTCCCATTCGCTGCCTAATTTTGATTCGCTGTCGTTTCCAGCAAAACGCATTGAAGATGTCGTCTTAGGTGCCAAAGCGCTCAATGTCGGGAGTGCAACGTGAGGTCAGCCATGCTATCCACCCCGCATTCAAAGGATCACTCGACTGACGGACGCGGCGGGTTTGCCCAGTGGCCAGTCGGGTCTGTGCCTCGGACGATGACACCTTTTTTGTTCCAGTCAGCACCGGCGTGAACATCGGGGGTGCAGTAGCGGAGCGTCAGGCCACAGCGACGGCGGTTGGAAGTGTTGGCGGCGGAGCTATGCAACAGCAGATCTGCATGGATCGAGAATTCACCCGCCTTAAGTTGGTCATAGACGACGGTGCCGTATTGTTCGGCGTTATCGATGCTTTGATTGAGCACGTTGTGGTCCGCTTCGCTGCTGGGGCGATAAGTCAGGTGCCCAACGTGCTGAGAGCCTGCAACGAATTTCATGCAGGCGTTTTCTATGTCGGCATCGTCGATCGCTAACCAAACCGTGACGGTCTTAGACGGAGTCAGCGGCCAGTAACTCGCATCTTGATGCCATGCCACAACCTTCCCATCACGCGGCATCTTGCAGAAGAAGTGCGAACCCCAACCGATCACGTTCGGGCCAAGAATGTCTGCCACGTAATCGACGATGCTCGGATTCGTGATCAGATCGTAGACATAGCCATATTTCAAATGAGCGGTGCTGATCGAGTAGCTGTCGCCACCTGCGGCCATCACTTTCGCTAACAATGCATCGAAGTATTGACGATTCCGCAGCGTCTGAGCCTCATCAAAAGCCCGCAGTCCGCTGACGTACCCATCGCGATTGAACTGTGCGACTTGTTCGCGTGACAGAACTCGCGGGTCCGTTACTTGACTGGGATAAAACCGTAAATCGCGTTGCATCTGCGCGAGTTCATCCTCACCGGGAATAATTTTGAAGTTCGGAGCAGCGTTCATTGCCAGCCATCATGAGGGGTGTTGAAGTAGTGAGACTTGTGGGGGGAGTATCAACAATCTCATGTCGAGCTGCAATCGGCTCGCCAAGCGATAACGAACGACTCGGTGGTTAGCATGACACTCGACGCATTTTTGTGATGCGATTTGTGATCAAGAATTCGACATAAGAGGGGATCGTGTCTGTCAATTTGTTAGCAGGGGAAATTGTCTGCGGTTTCTCGTGATACCAATTCAGAATTGAATCAACGAGTTACTCTTCGCATCTCACCTTACGGGGTGCTTTGCATTTCAGCATGAGTCTTGTCGAACGAATGATTTGTTCGTTGCCCCAAAGCTCCAATGCCGACGACGGTGGCAAGAATGATCAATCCAAACATCAGTGCGACCTCCACCACTGTGGCGCCGCTGTCTGATTGCTCAAATGATCTTAGCCACGGGAAACGTGGTTCATGGATTGGCTGCATGGGATTCCAATAACGTGGTATTGCGAGGGCCGCGTCAATCATCTGGGGAATCACACTACGACCATGCGAAGGTTAGGTCATAGAATTGGCGAGTCAAAAAATGCGAGAAACGCCAAGTCTCCTCGCTGCCGAACGGGTCTTGTCGCGTTTTTGACTCAAGGCTATAAGCCCGCTCTGAATAGGACTTTAATCGTGATTGTCATGTCGAGATGGTCTTTTTGTCCGTCGCGGCAGTCACTCCCAATATGTCGGCTCCGGAGAGCTGACCAACGGCTATCGGTCACGGATGACCCATGATTCATCGCCTGCGACGACTCCTCTGCCCAGATTTGGCCATCGACTTGGGGACTGCGAACACGCTCGTGTCCGTCCAAGGCGAGGGGATTGTGCTCAATGAGCCCTCGGTCGTCGCTCTCGAAAAGGGAACTCGGCGAGTCCTTGGAAAAGGGACCGCTGTCGGAAAGCTCGCCAAGCAGATGCTCGGCCGGACTCCGGACTCCATCACTGCCGTCAGGCCACTGCAGGACGGAGTCATCACAGATTTTGAGCTTTGCGAAGCAATGTTGCGGTACTTTATCCAGAAGGCCAGTCGCCAGATGCGTGGGCTGAAACCGCGAGTCATCATTGCGGTTCCCGGTGGAATCACACCGGTTGAAAAGCGTGCCGTCTTTAACAGTGCCGAACGCGCCGGAGCAGGTCGCGTTTATTTGATTGAAGAATCCAAAGCGGCTGGGATTGGAGCTGGTCTACCGATCTCCGAACCGATCGCCAGCATGGTTTGCGACATCGGGGGTGGAACAAGTGACGTTGCGATTTTCAGTCTGGGAGACATCGTCGTAGCACAGTCGGTTCGAGTGGCTGGTGATGAGCTCGACGAGGCAATCGTTGAGTATCTCAAACAACATTTCTCACTCCGGATCGGTTCGCAAACGGCGGAGAAGATCAAACTTGAAATCGGCAACGTCTACCCGCTCGAACAAGAACTGACGATGGATGTTCGCGGCCTCGACACAATCAGCGGTATTCCTCGCAAAGCCGTCGTCACGAGCGAAGAGATCCGTGAAGCACTGCGAGAACCGGTGACAGCCATTCTCAACTGCTGCAAAAACGTCATTGAAAAATGCAAACCTGAGTTAGTCGCTGACATCGTTGATCACGGTCTGGTTTTGACCGGCGGCGGTGCGCTGCTGCGTGGGCTTGATCAACTGATGAATGAGCAACTCGGAATCCCGGTACGAGTCGCCGATGACCCACTGACAACAGTCGCTCGTGGAACTGCCATTTGCCTCGATCACCTGTCTCAATGGCGTGGAAGCCTTGACGATGGGGCGAAAGATTTCTGATGAAGGATGAAGTAGTAACCCGAAGCGTTAGCGAGGGCAGACGCTTCAAACACTTTCAATGTCTCGCTTTATGAAGCGATCGCCCTCGCTGACGCCTCCGGTTACATGACAGTCCGCGACTTTTTATGTCCAAGTTCATCACTATCACTTGTTGTCTCGTCGCGATCGGACTCGGATTCGCACCGTCGAACGTACAGAGTTGGATGCGCTCGGTGGTTCGAGATGGATTTAGTCCCGGAGTGGGACTCGCGTCGGATTTGAAGGAGTCAATTGCGTCAGCGATGAAGCAGCGAATGCTCGGCGACGACGATCGAGATTTGTCGACGCAGGTGGCTGACTACAAACTTCAGATCGCAAATCTTGAGCAGCAACTTCGTCGTGAACGACTTCTTGTGCAACGCATTCAGAGGAAACAATTGCTTGCGTTGCAGCGACATGATGAGGCCTATCGTCCGATTGATCCGCCGCCCTTGATTGTCCCACAAGTTGTGCAGGCGAGCGTTCTGGGAGAAGAACTCGCTTCCATTTGGCGATCGACGGGAGGCAAGGTTTTGGATCGAGGCCGATCGAACGGGCTCACGGAAACGGCGTTAGTGCTTGAATCAAACGTTGCGCTGCTCGATCAGGGCGAAGACAGCGGTCTCGCTCCAGACTTGCCGGTATTCGCGGGAAGTTGCGTGATTGGCAAGCTGCAACATGTTGGTCGTTGGAGTAGCACTTGGCTGTCGTTGACAGACAAAAGATTTCGCGGACGGGCTCGGTTGGCTCGATTGACGTCTGAAGGGTTGGTCTTCAAAGGAGAAGGCGTCCTAGTCGGTAATGGCAAAGACAAGTGTTGGCTGACGAAGATTAGCTCGACGGAAGAGCCGGTCAGCGAGGGGGACGAAGTCTTTTCGCTGGAGACTCCGGGCGGCTTTGAAACGCCTTTGTATTACGGCAAAGTGACGCGGGCCGAACTTGCCTCCGGAGCAACGCATTGGGAGATCGAAGTTCGTCCTGCGGTTGATTCTCGTGCGGTTCGTTCTGTCTCTGTGGTTCGTCCGCAAGTAAATCCGAAACGATTGGCGAACTGATGCGACATTTCATTCTTGCATTGCTGACGTACTTTGCACTGGCGGCTCAAGTCGCTTGCGGATCGGCATTCGCGGTCAGTGAGTGCCGGATTCCGTTGATGTGGTTGCCAGTGTTATTGGCCATGACATGGTTTGATGATGCTCGCGGCATTGCTTGGGCGGCGGTCATTGGATTGATTGCCGATGGCTTGTCGAACGGTCGCTTCGGGCAAGAGATGCTGGCGACAACGTTGGCGGCCTCGTTGCTATTGCCGCTGCTGCCAGAGCCACGATCACGCTCGGCGTTGCCGATGTTCGTCTGGCAGTTCGCGTTGATTGGCAGCGGATTGCTGGTCTCGCATGGCTACGGAAGCCTGTTCAATGGAAACGGGCCGCTGCTTTTAAGTGCGTTGCCGCAGATGGCACTAGAAGCGTTGGCGGGCGCGTTTGTGTTTTCAATCGGGGCAAAATTGATCGAGGCAATTTCAAAACCCGTCGCACAGGCGGCTCGTCTGTGACGTGATTGGAGAATGGCTCGCTTGTGGTGCATGCGGCTCGCGTGCTGTAGCAGTTGAGAGACGAGATGCTCGCGAGCCGCGTGCGTCACAGACAATGACCTTCATGCGAAACCAACCGACATCGATTTACGCGGCGAATCAACCGGCTCGAAACGGTACGGCTTGGGATATGGATGCCGAACCCGTTTTGCGCCTGACATGGCTCTTCGTCGTCATGGTTTTGCCATTGCTCGTCGTCGCGGGACGCTTGGTTCAGTTGCAGTGGTTTTTGGCAGATGGCTTCGCTGTTGAAGAGCGGCGCGAGTCTGTTTCTTATGAACCGATTCCGAGTCGGCATGGTCGGATCATCGCAGCAGACGGAACGGTGTTGGCGTTTGATGAGGAACGATTTCAAGTTCTCGTGCATTATCGCTGGCTCGAGGAACCGCCGAACGAACGATGGCTGCGCGATGAAGCAATGTCTCGATTGAGCCGAGCCGAACGACG
>CAIJTL010000155.1 GCA_903823545.1 uncultured Planctomycetaceae bacterium | reverse complement strand
TGGTGGTGTTGTCGAAATCGACGTGATGATTGGCGTCGTCGTAAACGACATTTTCCAACACCGCACCGAATCGAAGTGCTTGAAAGATTTCCGGCTCGGAATCGCGCGAAAGATAGATGGCCTTCGCGTAGCAGCCTCCTTCGATATTGAAGACCCCTTCGTCGGACCAGCAATGTTCATCGTCACCGATGAGTGCTCGCTTCGGATCAGCAGACAATGTTGTCTTACCTGTTCCCGACAAGCCGAACAGAATCGATGACCGACCGGTCTCACGATCCGCCGTTGCCGAGCAGTGCATCGACAGCACGCCCCGTTTCGGCATCAAGTAATTCATGATCGTGAAGATTCCCTTCTTCATTTCCCCGGCATACTCGGTGCCGAGGATCACGACTTCTCCGTTTTCGAAGCTGACGTCAACGCTCGTAGTTGAGGTCATTCCCGTCGTGAAACGATTCGCCGGAAAGCGGCCTGCGTTGTAGACGACGAAGTCTGGTTCCCCAAAGTTTGCGAGTTGCTCATCGGTCGGACGAATCAGCATTTGGTGCATGAATAGCGCGTGATAAGGCCGCGAGCAGATGACTCGAACTTTGATCTGATGCTGCGTGTCCCATCCGGCGAAAGCATCGACGACATACAGCCGATCTCGTGTGTTGAGATAGTCCTTCGCGCGTTCGCGATTGATCGCGAAGGTCACTTCATCGAGCGGGAAATTGACCGGTCCCCACCAAATGTCATCAGCCGATGCGGCATTTTTCACCAGCCGCTTGTCCTTCGGCGAACGTCCGGTTTTTTCGCCGGAATAAGCAATCAACGCTCCCGTATCGGAGATCGTTGTCCCAGGCTCAAAACGAATTGCTTCCTCATACAACTTTGAAGGCGCAGCGTTTCGCAAGACTGTTTTGACGGAAAGCCCATGCGCAGAAAGATCGAACGACTCCATTGAGATCCCCTCACCAATAACGACACAGATTCGAGCGCTGTTGTTGGTGAAGAGTATCGGCCATGCGATCGAGTTGGCAGAGCGCGGACCTCATGCTTTTGATCGTAGATGTCGTACTTTTGGCTCTCCGCATCTGTGTTGGAAACCGGAATTATCCCGCAGAGGCGCAGAGTTCGCGGAGGACACCTAACTCCAGTTCTCCCCAAACTCTGCGTGCCCTGCGCCTCTGCGGGAGAATTCACCGCGTCTGACTTGTTTCAACACAGATGGCGGAGAGTCCATTTTTACATTGAGCTTTCAGCAGGATTGCGGAGGGCTTGTGAATGAATCGTACAACAGGCGCTCGACTGTTTGCTTCCGCCAAAAGTGCGGCAGGTGAGCGGCTTATCTAACCAACAACTCACACGCTCGGAGTAATGACGGCTACGTATCTGCGGGCATCGCCAAGCTACAGCGCTTGGCTCCACAGCTTGCTGTCCTTCAACAAGATTTGTCGCAATAGTGGCAGCGGAGGCGCGCCGTGACGGAGCATTTCATCGTGGAAACGCTGCAGCGAGTAAGCGGTCCCTTCTTGTTGTTGCCAGTCGCGGCGGAGTTTGAGGATCATCAGTTTGCCGAGCGTGTAATGCAGGTAGCCGGGATCGTGGGTGCCGCGAACTGCTTCTTGTCGAGCGGGTTGTTCTTGGTAGTAGCAATTGTCTTGAAAGAACTTCGTCGCCTCATCGACGGTCATGTCGTCGCAGTGCATCTTGATTGAGACACACAAACGGCAAAGACGCAGTAATGCTTCGTCAGATTGAGCCAAACGATATTTCGCCGTTCGGAGTCGGTCGCCAGTGCCGGGAAAGCCTTCGTCGAGCAGCATTTGCTCGGTGTAATGAGCCCAGCCTTCGACGAATGCGTAGCTGTAGAACGCTTTGCGAATCTTGCTGGCGGACGAGGCGTTGAGATGCAGGTGCTGCATGTAGTGACCGGGATACGCTTCATGGATGGAGACGACATCAGTTGTGTAAAAATTGAACGCGGTCAGCCATTCGTTCTTGGCCGTCGCGGTCCAAGTTGGTTCGACGGGAGTGACGTAATAGAACGCTTCGGTCGAACCTTTTTCGAATGGGCCGGGAGAGTCCATTGAGGCGAAGCTGGTTGCTCGGCGAAACGGCGGTGTCTCGGCCACTTTGCAGCGGACGTCGGAGGGCATCGACGCGATCTTGTGATCGACTACGAATTGCCGAATCGCTTCCAAGTTGCGAGCGGTATCCGGAATCAGACTCTCAGCCGTCGGGTGGTCTTCTTGAATCGCTTTGAAGACTTCGATCGGCGGTTTCGTCGGATTGATCTGCTTGGCAGTCTCGGCGAAGACCGCTTGTTCGCGGCGGAGTTCCTTCATGCCGAACTCCAAGATTGCGTCAGGCGATTGAGTGACTAATTCCAGTTCACTCAGCATTTTCGCGTACTTCTCTTTGCCGAGTCCGAACCGATGATCGGCCTTGGGGAGTCGTTCGGTCTCAAGCCACTTGGCGTAGTCACGCAGTTCGCGGACGGCGATCTTGTTGACCTCGTTGAGCTCCGCACGCAGCGCGTCGTCTTTCAATTCTGCGATCGCTTTCGGGAGATCATCCTGCAAAAAGTTGGCCGCACCGTTTGTGACTTTGATGGATGTCTCGACGATGGGACGGCCGAGGATAGGTTGCAAGTTGGTTCGAGCTGCTGCCAGGAGTCGCGGCATTTGCTTCTCGACCGCGATGATCGAGCGGACGCGGTCTGCCAAAGGGGCGAAGTCACGCATCAAGTAGTTGTCGATCTGCACCGCCTGTGGATAAGTGCTGGGCAGTCGGTGATAGATATCGTGAGTGTCAAATTCAAAGACCGCCTTTCGCAGACCGGCAAGCAAAACTTGTCGATCGACTTGTACCGATCGGCTGAGTTCATCTGTGGGAATCGCCATCAAACGTTTTTCAAAATCGGCGAGCCGACGTCGTTCGCGGTCCAGTGAATCTTGGCTGTAATCGGCGAGCTTTCCGTCATATTCGTGCAGGCCAAGTTCCAACGCCGTATGCGGGCGAAACGCAAAGTGACCAGCGAGGAATTCATCGGCAATTGTCTGAAAAGCTCGATCGGCGGGAGTTGGAGCAGGGGTATCCGCTCCCATTAAAGCCATCACAAGACACAGTGCATGCAACATGAAAACCTCCAGAGTGATTGAGTCAGTGTCGGGATGCTAGCTGGAAGCATTCATGGTTGCAGGTCTGCTTAGGGCATCATTCGCCTCGCGGCGGTCGTTGCATCAGCGAATCTGTCGCAGCCGCTGGTGACTTCCCTTCAAACAAGACCGAGAAGACTTCTCGCGTGATCGGCATGTCGATGTTCTGTGCTTGCGCGAGGTTGTGAATGCTGCGAGCGGTCGTCACTCCTTCGGCAACGGCAGTCATGCTGGCGAGGATGTCATTGATCGACTCCCCTTTACCGAGCCGCTCGCCGACTCCGCGATTGCGGCCATGTCGGCTGACGCACGTGGTGATGAGATCGCCGAGCCCTGCCAGGCCGAAGAAGGTTCGCTCGTCTGCATGCATCGCTCGAGCGAAACGAGTCATTTCAGCGAGGCCGCGTGTGATCAGTGCGGATTTGGCGTTGTCTCCGTAACCGAGTCCGTCGCAGATTCCGGCAGCGATTGCGATAACGTTCTTCAACGCGCCGGCGAGTTCGACGCCGACAATGTCCCGATTGGTGTAGACTCGAAATCGTTCCGTGTTGAATAGCTTCTGGGCTTGTTCTGCAAACGGGACGTCAGCGCTCGCAATCACGACGCTGGCAGGCAGTCGTCGAGCAGCCTCTTCGGCATGGCACGGCCCGCCGAGCACGGCGACTGATCGCGGACCGAGGACGTCGATAATGATTTGCGAGGGACGAGCGAACGTTTCGTTTTCGAGTCCTTTGATTGTGCTGATGACCGGAATACTGTTGGGAAGATGCTCGGCAATGTCGGTCAGGGCTTGTCGCAGGTAGGCGGTCGGGATCGCGACGACGAGGACATCGGCACCTTTCACGGCGGCCGCAATGTCTGATGTGATCTCGATGCAGTCAGGGATTCTGACATCCGGCAGCAGGCGACGATTGAAGCGAAGCGTGGCCATATCACGTGCGACGTCAGGGTTTCTCGCCCAGATCGAAACGGTTTGGTCAGAGTGCTCGGCCAGCACAATCGCACAAGCCGTTGCCATACCGCCGCCACCGAGAACTGTGATTTTCATATTGTCTTATCGTCGATGTGGAAATGAGGCCGCGGGACAGGGGTGATCCTGTTGTGTCGGTAGCGCCGGTGGGAATGATTCCGCGGGATTCGGCAGCCGGTAACGGCCAAGGGCAAAAATCTGCCCGTTTCTGAGCGACGCCAATTTGCTCGACCGCGTTGCGTGACCTAGGTTCATTCGGTCGAACACTCAGGAGCATGCTAATGACCCAAATGTTAGAGCAGAAGCAAGTCACATTCATGGATCGCCGAGCGAGCGGCACCGGTCGTCCCGATGGAGCCCCGGATCGTCGCCAGTTCCGTGATGGCCACACCTATCTGAACCCGGATGCTCAGGAATTGGCCGAAGCGATCGACCAATACAAACTGCTGCACCGTCGTCGGTTCATCACCTACGAAGAGCTGTATAACGTCATGGCTGGTTTGGGCTATCACAAGTAGCCGATAGCTTCGATGACGTCAT
>CAIJTL010000154.1 GCA_903823545.1 uncultured Planctomycetaceae bacterium | reverse complement strand
GAGTTGCTCCGCAACTCGACGCCGAGTCGCGGAGCGACTCGGCCACATTTTGACGCAATCGTGCTACGCCTCTTTGGCCGTTCCACTTCCTGGCGGCGTGAACTTTTTCTTGGGCGGCGGTTTGATGTGTCCGTTCTGGATGTCCTGCACAACCTCGGCCAGAATCGCTGGATCGGCGGTTGTCAGGACGTGAGCCAAACGGCTCGGCGGGACTCCAAGTCGTTCCATGACTTCGCCAGCTTGTTTCCAGAGCCGTTCTCGTTTCTTCCCTTCGGCGAGATAAAGCTCAGCAGCCAAGTCGCTGAGTCGTGTCTGGTCGATCGAGTCCAGGTTGTTGTAGTACCGCTTGATAATCTGCTCTTGGTACGGCGAATAATTTTGCGACTTCTTGGCCATGTGATTCTTCCTCTCCATTGTCAGCGTCAATTTGCTCCGCATCGTGCGGGGACGAATTGTAGCGGTGGCTAGAAACGCCGAAAGGAATGATGAACTCGACGAGACACAGGTGGCGAGGTGAATCCGTCAGGTGGCCCTAACCGGCGGAGGTAATTCGTAGGCCGCGCGTTCTGAAAGAGAATTGATCATTGGTTAATGGTCGTTGGTCATTGATCATTTTGAATGAGAACTTGCAGCGGCATGATCAACGATCAATTGGCTGTTTCAACAGAATCCCAACTTGGCAGGTGAATGTTTCCACGATAGTTTGCCGTCCGTTTCCATCGCCGCGTCCCAAATCGCGACCGCGAAAGGCCGCGTGCGGCACACTTAACTTAAGGCGGCAGCATGCCAAGTCGGTTTGCTTCGAAACTGACGAACCTTGGATTCGCATTGCCGGAATGGTGCGAGCTGCCGTCCGATGAGCTGGTGCGTGAATATGAGACGTGGTTTGCGCTCAACCTGCCGTCCGACTACCGGGAGTTCTTGGTCCATCATGGGGGCGTAGTCGGGGCAGCGAACTGCACGTTCCAAGAACCGACGCCGTGTGGTACTGGCACCTGCATCGACAGCTTTTATGGCTTTACTCGGGGTAATCGGCACGACAATGTAGCCCGAGCAACCGAGCTGATCGATGGCGCTCCCGATGTGGTAGCCATCGGAGAAAATTTGATGGGAGCGATGTTCTGGCTGAAGTGCTCTGGGCAGGACTGCGGCCATGTTTACATGCACGATCACGAAGGCCGGTTCGCTTGGCCGGACGAAATGTTCTACGAGTGGTTCCCGAACCTCAGCCCCGAAATTAAGGAATACTTGGCCGTGCGGAAGCGCGATGGGTTGCCCGAGAAGCCCAAAGGCTATGAGCACGTTTATCGGCTTGCCAAGAGTTTCGGAGAGTTCATCGAGGGCTTGGAGACGGCTGAAGAGTGATATCAAATAGCGCTGAACCAGTGGGTAGAACGCCTTACCGATGAGGCAAGGCGTGTGCGTAGCACAAGAAAATTGAGTGGGGCCATTGATGTCAAAGACGGGCGACTTCTTTGGCTCAGCGTCAGGTCCGAGTTTCGGCTCTTTGCCACTCCT
>CAIJTL010000153.1 GCA_903823545.1 uncultured Planctomycetaceae bacterium | reverse complement strand
GAGTTGCTCCGCAACTCGCCGCCGAGTCGTTAAGCGACTCGGTCACTTCAGTGACTCGTCTCACAGCCAACCTAATTCTTCTTTTTGGGCTTCGGATCGAACGACTCCGGAGTGACGTGTGGCTTCAAAACTGGTGGAGCTTTCAACGCTGGAGCGGGCGGTTCAGGCTGAGGTAAGACGATGACATTGTTGGGATTTGCGCCGGACACGGTGCTGCTGCTGCAATCAGAGTATGTCCCGATCCGGCGACGAATGATTCGCTCTTCGATGATTTCTCCGGGCAATTCGGTGCAGGTCACACACGGTGCGGAGATCACTTTTTCTTGAATTGTTGGCGGTGCAACTTGAACGGCTGCTTTCGGTATAACGAGTTGCTCTTGGACGACCGCTGGTGCGCTGAATGACTCGGAGTAGATTCCCCCGGCATCGATCTTGCCGCCGACTTCGGTCTGCGCAATCGGAGTGCAATCGCAGTAGTCACCGTTGTCGTTGTAGCCGGCTCCGCTGATGCGTGCGTGACCAATCTTGGCGATCGAACGGTAATTGTACGACTGGCTCATCGCACCAAAAGCACTCGCTAAGTCATTCAATTCTTGAACGACGGATGAAGAGATTGCTTCTAGCCCAACGACCATCGCCAGAACACCGACTGTGCCGACAATGACTAATTCCGACGAGATCAAAAAGCCGCTCTCATCGTCGCGCAGCTTGTGCCAAAGCTTGATCATGATTCACTCCAGAAATCGTGCGTCGAGCGCACTAAGTTATGAAAAGCCGTGAGACCTCCTTTGGCTGCTCACGACGCTGTCGCCTCAATTCCGATCAGCACCAACGTGCGAAAGCGGAAGACACGAATCAGGCACACCGAGAGGAACAGAACTCGGTTCGACGACCGCGAAGGCCAGTCGAGTTGTGCTTGTCTCTTCCGCTCTCGCACTGTCGGTGGGAGCCGTAAACGAAACGTCCAGGGATCAGCCAGAGGTTTCAGGCTCCATGCCCGGTGGTCTCTCAGGTCACCAGGTTCCCAGCGGTCTCTCAGGTCGCTGGGATGTGGACAAACTCAACGTTCGCCACGCACGCTCGCACGATTGCTATTCAATTAGAGGTCATGCAGTAGTCATCGCCGCCTGTATAACCAGAATAATCAAAACAATACGCACAATCGATGCCGCTGTCGCAATCGTTATAACTGGAATAATCCAACCTTTTCCGCAACAGCTTGAAGAGAATCGAATTGCATCTCAGAAAGGACGCCAGCAGAAAAATACAGAGGGAACTTGAGCCCACTCGGTGATTCGATTTCTTAACGCTTACGTAAAGTTGTGGTTCATGAAATTGACGCAGCGGGCATGTTGGCCAAGAAGAGAGGCTCTCAGACACTCGTGTTGAGTCATTTGGTTCGTGCGCGACAGAGAGCCAAGAGCAACAAACCAAATCGACCGAAGTCCGTTAACCCGTTAAGAAGAGAGGGGCATCGGGACGGCAGCGTTTACGTCGATTACTGTCGGGCAGTGGCAGCTTCCATCAGTGCCTGCTCAGTAAATTCACCGCGAGCGAACTCACCGGTCAAACGCCCTTCACAGAGAACCAGAATGCGATCGCAAAGAGTGATCAGCTCCGGAAGTTCGCTAGAAGTCACAATCAAACCCAGGCCATCGCGGCAGAGGAAGTCGATCAGCTTGTAGAGTTCGGCCTTGGCCCCGACATCGACTCCACGAGTCGGGTCGTCGAGCAATAAGACTTTCGGCTGAGTCCTGAGCCAACGAGCGATGATGCACTTCTGCTGGTTGCCGCCGCTGAGGCTTGTGATCGGAGCCTCGGTTCCGGCGGTCTTCACCCCCAAGCGGACGATCGATTCTTGCGTCGACGACTGCTCGCGATGTCCGGAAATCACGCCAAGTGAGGTGAGCTTATCGAGCGTGCAGACGGTGATGTTGTCACGGACGGTCTGATGCGAAAACAGTCCGAGTCGTTTGCGATCCTCGGTGACCAGAGCCATTCCTGCGGCAACGGCTTCTTCCGGATGTGTGAAGGAAACGACTTGTCCGTCGAGCACCGTTCGGCCTTGAGGCGGCAACTCACTCGCACCGAACAGGCATTCGAGCAACTCTGTCCTGCCCGCTCCCATTAGCCCCGCAATGCCGAGCACTTCGCCTCGTCGCAGATCAAAAGAGACATCTTTCAAACGCCAAGGTCGAGCATGTCCCGGCCACGGCAATGACAAATTTTCGACTTTCAACACGACGTTGCCCGGCTGACGGGGCTCAGCAAACACCGCCTCTTCAATCTCGCGGCCCACGAGCAAATGCGTTACTTCGCGAACGTGAGTCTCATCCCGTCGCATCGTCTGCACGTGACGGCCATCACGTAGCACCGTGATGCGATCGGCGAGTCGGAAGATCTCGTCCATTTTGTGCGAGATGTAGAGGATTGTGACCCCTTCTTTCCGCAATCGGCCAATGATCTCAAACAGCCGCTCGGTCTCGGATTCGGTCAGAGCGCTTGTCGGCTCGTCCATAATTAATATGTCGGCACGTTTGGAAAGAGCCTTTGCAATCTCCACCAATTGCTGATCGCCGACGCGCAACTCACCGACCCGTTGACTTGGATCGAGTTGGCACCCGAGCTGTCGAAACAAGTCGGCCGCTTCCTGATGAGCCGTCGATTCGTCCAACAGGCCGAGCGTTCCGCGTCGCTCACGACCAAGAAAAATATTCGCGGCGACCGAAAGCTGTTCGACAAGATTCAGCTCTTGATGAATAATGCTGATACCCGCTGCCTCTGCATCTCGGGTACTCGCAAAGCGAACTGGATTCCCTCGCAGACGTAGTTCGCCATCGAACTCCGTGATGACTCCGCTGAGGATCTTCATCAGAGTGCTTTTGCCCGCACCGTTCTCGCCAACGATGGCGTGCAATTCCCCAGCAGCGATTTCCAATGAAACATCCTGCAAAGCGATCGTGCCGCCGAACCGTTTGGTGATGTGGTGCACTTCGATGAGCGACACGATTCTTCAACTTTCTTTCAACTGATTGCGCCAGTTCAAGTCGCGACCGACCC
Organism: uncultured Planctomycetaceae bacterium; assembly: GCA_903823545.1. GTDB lineage: Bacteria > Planctomycetota > Planctomycetia > Planctomycetales > Planctomycetaceae > SXKJ01. Next base: position 695 of record CAIJTL010000153.1, on the reverse strand, counting down.
AACGCCAGAGCGAAGGCGATCGCATTCGAGTTGTTGCTATGGGGTTGGGTACGAATATCGCAATGACAGTTTCCTGATCTGACACCGTAATCGCAATCAGCGCGACCTGATGTTGTCCGAGCTGTGGGCGATGCTTGCATCCACTTTGCAATCCGATAAGTTTCCGTCCGACTTGTCACCGCCTCAAAGGAATCATCATGGATCAAGACGAGATTTTATTGGACTGCGAAGAACGCATGGAAAAAGCCGTTTCAGTGTTCCGCGAACAACTGAAAGGGTTGCGTACCGGGCGAGCGAACCCGGGTCTCGTCGATAACATCCGCGTTGAGGTTTACGGTTCGCCAACGCCTTTGAAGCAAATTGCTCAGGTCAGCGTTCCCGAACCGCAACAGCTCATGATTCGGCCGTATGATCAGACCAATGTCGCGGCGATCTCGAAGGCCATTCAGTCCAGCGATGTTGGGCTGGCTCCGAAAGTTGACGGTCGCGTCATCCGACTGACGATTCCTGCACTTTCAACCGACCGCCGCAAACAGCTCTGCGCCCGTGTCAAAGAGTTCGCAGAAGACGCCCGCATTTCGCTGCGAAACGTCCGACGCGATGCGAATAAGCATGCCGACACTTCGGAAAAGGATAAGCTTCTGACGGAAGACCTTTGCAAAGCGACGAAAGACGAAGTCCAAGAACTCACGAAG
>CAIJTL010000152.1 GCA_903823545.1 uncultured Planctomycetaceae bacterium | reverse complement strand
GGAAAATTTGTGCGGTCGTTTCAGCGAGGTCAGCAGGGGTTTGATCAACGAAGTAAAACCCGACCGGCCCATTCGTGTAGAGGTTTCCCTTCGCAGTGAGCAACTCTTTCACCAGGACTTGTGCCGACTGGTTATCTCGCAATTTGCCTCGCAGCCAATTCTGAAAACTGTCGAGTCCTTTCTCTCCGAGAGAGCGTCGATGAACCCGGAGTAACTCGGACCACTTCAAAGCCCAGCAATCGACGTACTCTCGTCGAGCAAGAATTGAGTCGATCGCCTTAGATCGCTTTTGAGGATCGTTCGATGCCAGGAATTCTCGAACCTCCTTCGGCGTTGGAAGAGTGCCGATGACATCAAGCGAAACGCGACGGAGAAACGTTGCATCGTCTGCGAGCGTTCCTGGAATCAAACCGACCTTCTTCCATTCGGTGACGACGTGCTCATCAACGAAGTTGGAGGTCACAAACGCGGGGTAGTCTGAGATCACCGCAAATGGAACAGTGACGCTGACGGAGGCGACTTGCCCCATGAACCGCACGGTCATCGACGTCCTTCCCGGACCTTTACCGGTGATGAGACCATCATGGGCAACCTCGGCAACGTTGTTATCGCCCGAGTCGAACAACGACCACCTCGTGACATCTTGCGTGATGCCATCAGACCAAATCGCCTCGACTTTGACACGCCGCACAAGAGAGTGCCTATCATCATCTAGATCTAGTGTCTGACCGCGATCGCCCTCGCTAACGCTTCGGGTGAGTTGGAGGACAGCATCCGCCGGAGTGACTTTCAATCCGGTGACTTGAAGATGAGTCGCATTCGGTCCCGGAGCACCATGATCAAGCCAGCGGCGAACGATCGTGTGCGATTCCGAACCGGCGGTCATACGGAGTCCACCACCATGCGGCATCAGTCCGCCAGCTTTTCGTAATAACAAGCTATTCTCAGGGGCCGCCGCCGAAATGCGTCGACCACGAGCGTCATGAACGATCGCGTCGAAGTCTGCATCCGGATCAAATCCCAGCAGCGACAAGCGAAAACCGCCACGTCCAGAAAACGCTCCGTGACACGCTCCCGCGTTACATCCAGCCTTGGTGAGAGCCGGAACGACGTCACGAATGAAATTAGGAACGATGGCCGCTGCAGACTCCGCTTGAACGTGGTGCTCACCGTTCAGCAATCCCAGAAGCACCACGACGGATCGAATCCAAACAAGCTGGCGTTGATTCCGCTTCATACTGGCTCCATTGGCGTAGCCTGACCAAGGTTTGTGGCGATCTGAAATGTCTGTCAGGTTCTTCCTGAGTTCACGTGATTTCAACCAACGTAGCCATCACCGTTGCTCTACAAACGTTGAAACTCTTGTTTTGGCGAGAAGATTTCTGAGAAGGGTCGTGCGGGGGAGACCCACCTCAAGCATGTGGAATCAATCGTAGAACAGGCGGCTCGCCTGTTTGTTTTCACGAGAAATATGGCAGGCGAGCCGCCTACCCTACGAAAGATTCTCAGGCTCGGAGCGATGCGTCTGGGCCAGCGTAGCAAACGAAGCGTGAGTTGGAAGACAGAGCTTGCCCAAGAAGATCTTGCTGCGCAGGTCGCACATTTGAAATAGGCGAAACAGTCGAAGCAGGCAAAACAGGAGGTATGGGTTGAATTTTGTCAGGATTACCGTAGTTTTGCCGGGTGCGTGGACGACCTGTTGAGGCGAGTACCCACATTTAGCGGCTTTTCGGTCACGTTGTTTCATTCTCACGAGGTGGTTTCATGCTGAGTCTTGTTTCGCTATCCAAGTTTGTTGAGAAGTTCAAAGCACGAAAAACGCGGATGCGCCGTCAGCGCGGTCAGAAGTACAACCAATCAATGGAGGCATTGGAAAGCCGCTTGATGCCGGCGGCGACGATCATCGGACTGCCTGCTGGTGGAACTTTTGTGGATGCGGACGGGGCACGGTGACGGTTCGAGCAACCGGGACCACGGGAACAGTCACTTTTACGGATGCGACAGCAGGTGTTGTTTAAGATGGCGATGACATTGCCGGAGTGGTGATCACCGGAGCCAGTTCAGACTTCACGTTGACATACTCGTTTGATGCGAGTGGTGGTAATGCCGACACGGTTTTGATGGGTGACATCACCTCCACCCGCGTGATCAAGGGAATCTTCTCGATTCCGCTCAACAACGATGGTGCCCCGAAAGGAGCATTCACGCTCGGGAGCTTTGTTGGTCCTGGCTTCTCGCTGCACGGGGGATTGAGTGCAGACAATCTTGTCGGTCGCACAGCGGATGACTTGGGTGTGCAGATCAACAATCTAGAAACCAACCGCTCGCTCAACTTCCGAGGGAATTTCGATGGCGACATCCTGATCAAGGGGAATTTGAACGGCAACATCGCGTTTGGCGATGGGGTCACAGCGACTTCTGACATCACCGTGCGCGGTAGCGTCAGCACGAATGGCAAGATTGCTGGCAACGGCGACTACCTGGGAACGGCGACCTTTGTCGGCACGTTCTCTGGATCAGCCACGATCGACGGTGACGTGGGAGATCGTTTTCTCGATGAAGACCGTGATCCAGATCTTGATGACGATGACATCAATGAAGAGATCGTAGTCGGTGGTTGGACTTTCCGATCGTCCGTTCCCGCTTCCGCGAAGCTGCTGGCGGATGATTGGGAGAACTTGAAAGCACTGCGCGACTTTGGCGGGCAAGTTCTGACAGAAGGTGATATCACTTTGGATGTTGGCGGAAGCGTCAACGGATCAGCCTTGCTTTCGGGTTCAGATGGCGTCGCACTGACGGTGACCGGCAGTGTCTTGTCGGGGGCGAGGATTTCTTCGTCGAATGATTCGACAGTGACGGTCGGTGGAAACTTCTCGGGGATCATTACGACCGACGATGACGTGACATTGGATGTGGGTGGGGCTTTGATTGGTGCCGCGATTAATTGCGGTAACTTTGGTGATTTGACGGTCGATCGCGGTATTCGCAGTTCGACACTCTTCTTCTCTGATGACGCGGAAGTTGTCGTTACCGCTGGTGGTGTCGTCGACAGCACAATCAACGCGGGTTCCGCGTTGAACATTGACGTGACCGGAAGCGTGATTCGTTCACAACTCAGCTCCGACTCTGATACCGCGACGGTTGATATCTCCGGTAACTTGGTCGATTCTGAGGTCAACAGCGGCTCCGAGGATCTGGAACTGACCGTGGGAGGGAGTATCACCAACTCCCAGGTGATCTCGGACGAGTCTGACATCACGGTCAACGTGGGAGGCAGCATCTCTGGCTCAACTCTGTCGGCGGCTAGCAACGTCGATCTCGAGGTGACTGGGAGCGTCATTAACTCCACGCTGGTCGCGGTTGGGGATGACATCAATGCCGACGTGGGAGGCAGCATCTCTCATTCAACTCTGTTTGCTGCTGATAACCTCAATCTCGAAGTGACTGGGAGCGTCAGTCACTCCAAGTTGGTAGGCCATGAAAACACTGATCAAGGCGATGACGAAGAGGACAACGAAATCTCGGTGGCTGGAAGCGTTAATTACTCCACGATTCTGGCACTTGACACGAGCGTGACCGTCACGGTCGGCGGGAGTGTTGCCAACAGCTCGATCACCGGCTCAGCGATCACGCTCGACATTACGGGTAGTCTCGCCAACTCCACGGTTACCGGAAACGAGAGCGATCTCTCGATTAGCGTTGGCTTGGACGTGACGGGATCAACGCTATCTGTGCCAGACGCTGATTTAACACTCGAAGTCGGTCGGGATTTGATTGGTACGACGGTAAGTGTCAACTCTAATGACGCGTCCGTGGATGTCGGACGTCATATGACGCGCTCGTCGATCACGGCGTCAACCGATGTGACCTTGGACGTGGGCGGGAACATGACGAGTTCGTCAGCAACGTCGACCGACAGCGACATGGAGATTAACGTCGGGGGCAATTTCACCAATTCGGCTTTGACCGCTGATGAAGACATTGAATTGGATGTCACAGGCAATGCCAGCGGAGTCATCACGAGCTACAGCAGCGACATCACACTCAATGTCGGTGGCTCGTTTACAGGTAAGGCCATTGCCACTGGAGATTTGGTTGCCAAGGTGGGGAGCTTGAATGCGTCGTTGTCCTCTGAGGACCTCGACTTGTTGGTCGCCGGCAACGTGAGTGCCGCGTCCGTCATTCAGGCGATCCAGGTTGGAGACCTCGGCGATGCGGACCTGATCGGCTTCCGCGTTGGCGGAACCTTCGCGGGGACGCTGACGACCGTCGCACTCGATAGCAACGAGGACATTGTTGACGACGGCGGCGATGGCATTAACGACTTGGTGGTCGGCAACGTGCTGGCGACCGCCAAGTTCAACATTGGTGTCTTTAATGGAGGCGCTGACGAAGTCTATCGCTTCGGCGGCAAGTTCCTGGGTCACTTGGCGATTTCTCAGACGGTCAACGTGAACCTGGAATTCAACGGGGACGTTCACAGCATCGTCATCGGTGGTTCGGTCGGTGTAGACATCGGCGGTAGCGATGGTGGTGCCGACGAACCCAACACGATCACGGTCAACGGCAAGTTGACATTCTTGTCATCCAACAGCCTGTTCGTCTCGACGGGAGCTGGCGACGGAGACTTCCAAGACGGAGCGGGAGTCGTCACCGGGAACCTGATCACCAACGGATTCACCAAGGTCATTCCGCAGATTACGGTGGCGCCGGTCTAATCCAGGGGCGTTTCGCT
>CAIJTL010000151.1 GCA_903823545.1 uncultured Planctomycetaceae bacterium | reverse complement strand
TTCTGCCGAAGAACCTCGCTTGCCGAGTTCCTCAACACCGGGCGCAAAAGCGATGAGCGACCGCTTCGCCGAGTATCCGACCGCCGATGTGATTCGAGCGAGAATCCAAGAGGACCAAGATGTCCAAACGACGCTTCGCAAATTGCGTGAACGGCAACAGATCAATTTCGTCAAACTACCACTGGATCAAGCGATCCAAGAGTATTCAAAGCTGGCAAAAGTCCGCATTTATCTTGACGTGACGTCGCTTAATGAAGCTGGTATTGGCCTCGGCACTCCTGTTTCGCAATCGACTCGCAAACCGCAGCGACTCACCGATCTTCTAGATCGTCTGTTGAGGCCGATCGGGCTGGGATGGCATATCGAGGGAAGTTCCGTCCGTGTGATGACTGCGGAAAAGCTGAATGAGATTCTCGAAACGCGGGTTTACCACGTCGGCCGACTCCTGCAATTGGCGGTTGAGCGTGATTCCCATTTACCTCCCCAGACTCGAATCAACGATCCAGAGATTCCACCGCTTCTTGATATCCCTGGCGCTAGCCAATTGCTTCAGAATGCATTGCAACGCTCGACTTCGGGATCCTGGGACGATGAGACAAAGCAAAGCCTGAGAGTCGCTGGAGACCTCATGGTCGTGCGGCAAACCCCTCGAGTTCATCGTGAAATCGCTGGCCTGCTGCGCGTCACCGAACTCGCGCTCTCGCGCCCACCTGGAGATGTTCCATTGCTCGTCACCGACTTTGAAGTGGAGGACGCGGAACAGGCCAAACAGAAACAGAACTTGGAAACCGAAATCAAAGTGGACTTCGTGAATACTCCGCTCACGGAAGTCGCGCAGTGGTTGAGCGAACGCCTCGACGAAGAAATCGTGATCGACGTTAGCGCGTTAAGCGATGCGGGAATGGCGGACGACCCCACAGTGACATTTCAGGGCTCACGTACTGCTCGTGCCGTCTTGCGACGGATGTTAGAACCGCTCTCCCTCGAAGTTGATTTTCGACATGGTGCGGTATTTATCACGACTTTGGAAAAGAAGAACGACTACAAACAAATCGTAGTTTATGACACCGCCGATCTCATGCGCGACGGACACGACATCGCACACCTAATCAACATCATTGAGCAGTCAACATCTGGGGTTTGGCCATTCATGGAAGGTGACGGCGGAGTGGTGGTTGACTTCCCAAGTGGACTGTTCGTGATTTGCCAAACGCCGAATGTTCAAACTGAAGTCGCCCTGCTGCTGCATGATCTGCAGAAGTCGCGGGCCGAAGACAAGCTGCTGCTGAAAGCGAACTCCGATGATCTGGTGACTCACTTCTACCGCGCTCGATCAAAAACAGAAGCGGAATCGCTCGAACGACTGCTGTTAACGTTCGTGGCTCCCAATACCTGGGACGTTAACGGAGGCAAAGGACTACTCCGCATTGCCGAAGACCGGCTGATCATTCGCCAAACGAAAACAGTCCACGACCAAGTCGACCGCTTCCTTCGCGATTACGAGCAAGCCACTTCCATCGGACAGACTGCGAAGTAGCCGGCGCGACTAACTCAGCTTCGATCGGAAGTAGTCCGCGCCGGCCTTCAGGGCTTCAGCGAGTTTCGAGGGGTCTTTGCCACCCGCTTCGGCCATGTC
>CAIJTL010000150.1 GCA_903823545.1 uncultured Planctomycetaceae bacterium | reverse complement strand
TGGCGTCAATCGCTGGGCTGGTGTTGAGCAAACTATGCGTGAAAGTTGGGCCGCCGTTGTCTTGCAACGGGCCGAGCTTCGGATTCGTGTTGATCAAGTCGCTTGTCAGATAGCCCGATCCTCCGGCTGAAGCGCCGATGATGTTGAAGCCACCGCTGACGATCGCACCGGACAGATCAGTCCCGACTCCTGCGGTGTTCCCAGCGAGAATCGAACCGACTATCGACACTGTGTTCTGTCGGAAAATGCCGCCCCCATTGGACGCGATGTTTGCGGTAATCGTGCTGTCGTCGATGCTCGCCAACGCACCCGTCGCATTATACAGCCCGCCACCGTTACCGGTTGCGGTGTTGGTAGATAGCGTCGAGAGCAACACCGTCAGGCTCGTTGGCATCGCAAAGTTGACGTTCGCGATCGCCGCACCGTCAGTCGCAGTGTTGTTGGAGATCGTCGAACGAGTGACCGAGGCGTTGGCGGTGTTGTAAAGCCCGCCACCTTGACCTGCGAATCCAGCGCGATTGTTCTTCACAGTGCTCGTGATCAGGCTCAGCGAGCCACTTCCGGAGTTCACAATCCCGCCGCCATTGAACGCGGAGTTGTTATTTGAAATCTCACTCGAAGTGATCGTGGTCGTGCTGCTGGTGTAAAGACCGCCGCCACCAGTTGATCCACTGCTGACGTTGCCGGTCAGCAAGCAGTTCGTGGCGCTGAGGATGCTCGTTGGCCCAAAACTCGCAATGCCTCCGCCTGCACCGGCAGCCATGTTGCCGGACAGAACAACGTTTTGCAGAGTCAGGTTGCCCTGATTGCGGATGCCCCCGCCATCTTCCTGCCCAGCGGCAGCAGTTCCTCCGACGATTCTCAGATTGGATATTTGAGCGTTGACGCCGGTCTTGATATCGAAGATTCGGTCCTGCCCAATCCCATCAATGATCGTCAAGCCGGAACCCGCGCCATTGATGATGATCTGCTCATTGAGATCAAGATCTCCAGATGCCGCTTGCTGCTCGCCGAAACCCGTCAGCGTGAGTTGGTAAGTCCCCGCCGGAATGGAAATCGTGTCGATTCCCGGCAGGGCGTTTGCTTCTTGAATGGCCGCCCGCAAAGTAGCTCGACCAAGCGAGTCAGCAGCAATGCCGTCACCGGGATTAGCGTCTGCCGTATCGAGATTGCTGTTGACGGTGAATGCTGACAAAAGTGCCCGATCTTCCAGACACTCTGCAACGACAGATAACGGTCTACTATTCCGACGACGATTCGAGAGCCGGGTCTTCACCCGCGCGAGCCAATCAATGCGCATTACTTCTTGTCCTCAACAGGGGGAGGATGACGCAGTCGATCCACCACACAAGCACCGGCCCGCTGGCGCGAAGTGTGGTCCATGTCTGGTCAAAGAATCGAAAGCGAAGGTCCGCCGTGGCGGCAAGCGTTACTAAGCGAGGCCATGCTACCGAGGGCTGCGGACAACATCCAGCATTATCCCTCAAAAGCAACCCCGATGCAGCGACGCCACAAAAGATTGAGCTTGATAGCACTCCTACGACCGGAGCAATCGACATGATCGTTGGCGTCTTGTGATCGCCGGGGGGAGAATCGCCACTTTTTCTTCAGTCTGATGAAGCGCACGCGAGCCGTATGCGCCACAGGAAAAACAAAAAAGGCCGACTGATTTCAGTCGGCCCTTAAACAGCGAAATTCGCCAAGAGTTCCGCCGTAGCTGAAGTCTGACGACTTCAGCTACGGTCGTTACAACGACAGCTATTGCTTCGTGACACCGGTCGAGCAACTCGGCGCTGGGGCCGTTGCACATGCCGGGCAAGTCGGCGTCGGACAAACTGGAGTGCAGACCGTCACAGGAACCTGACGGCAAACAACCCGGGGAACGCAGTAGCTTTGCTTAACCGGCACAGTCCGTGGAACGCAGCGGGTCCGAGTCTCCATGCGGGTGTAAGGAACTTGCTTGCAAACGGTGTAGGGAACCTTACGAGTCCTGCATTCGCTAACCATCGTGCAGGTCGTGTAGGGGACCTTCTTCGTGTAGCACTTTTCCGTCCAAGTGCAGGTGACGTAGGGGACTTTGCGAGTGCGGCATTCTTGTCGCATTGAGCAAGTCGTGTACGGCACTTTGCGAGTGCGAGTCTCAGTGGTCGTACTGCAGACGGTGTAAGGAACTCGGCAAGTGCGAGTTTCTTGGACCATAGTGCAAGTCGTGTACGGCACTTTGCGAGTGCAGGTTTGGGGCACAGTTCGGCAAACCTGGTATGGCACCTTGCAAGTCCGGACTTCAGGGACCATGCGAGTGCAGCAGACCGCTTGTTTCACGATTTTCGGGCACCAAACTTTCTTGCAGCAGACAGTCGGTGGGCATTGAACTTGGACCGTCCGGCAGCAACCTGGCTTGTAGGTGCAGCAACCCGTGCACGAGTCGATGTCCCAAGTTCCCGGATCTTGAACGCACTTGTTCATGACCGGCCCTGGAACGCATTCGGTGACGGTTTTCCATTCGCCGCAGCAGACATCAACGTACTTGGTCTCGGTGACAGGACGGCAGACGGTGTAGCAAACATCTCGATAGCAGGTTTCTGTCACGACTTTGCAGGTCGTATAGCACTCATCACGCCAGCAGGTCTGAGTGACTGGTCGGCAGACGGTGTAGCACTGATCGCGGTAGCAAGTCGTGTAACACGGTTTGCAGACGGTGTAGCACTCATCTCGCCAGCACGTTTGCACGCACGGAACGCAGACGGTGTAGCACTCATCTCGGTAGCACGTTTGATAGCACGGCACCTTGACCGAGCAGACTTCATCGCGCCAGCAAGTTTGCGTCACAGGACGACAAACCGTGTAGCACTCATCGCGATAGCACGTCTCGTAACAGGTCCGAGTGCAACAAACGGGAACTTGCTCGCAAACTTGGTCATAGACCGTTTGGCAGCAAACTTTTTCACAACGATCCCAAACAACTTCTTGCACCGTCTTGTAGCAAGTTGTGCAGCAAGTTTTTGCTTGGCACAAATCGCCGCAGGGTGCGCAGGCTGATGTGGGACAGCAGTTATAGCTGGCCGCACCGCAGTATCCCGCTTCAGCGACGTGAACTCCTGCCAATAACAGGAACAACACGAACGCGGAGACCCACGCCTTGCGTTTCATCACAGACTCCTCTGACAACGTCTCGATGCACGATCCTGGAAGCGGTTCGTCCTATTGGCATGTGCTTGACAGTTTGTTGAGAAAGCTCAATCGCTTGAGCAAACTCAATGAGCTGTCCAACGTCGACAAGACAGCGATACCGCCGCTTGTCCCCTTCGTCTGAGCGGACTCCCTCCTTGGAGCTAGTCCCTCCGGACCAATGCCTGAGACCGTGGACTCCCCTGAGTCCGACTGACCATCGTCAATCGTCAATCGGCATCGGGAAGCTGAAGACTGTGCTCAATCCGAAAATCACTTGGAGCACTTCGAGGGAACCTGCCCCGCAGATTCCGATTTCCCCGCGCCTTGCCCGCCTTCACAGCGTCAAAACGGAGACACACAGGCCAATTCTGCCGGAAGCGAGCGATTCAACACTTCGGTTCATCGGTCACGGATTCGCGCGAGAGGCGGCGCAATAAGACATCGGGACGCTCTTCGACAATCAGCAGTTCTCGGTGTTTGAGTTTGATAAACCCTTCTTGCACCGCGTGGTCCACCAGTCGGACGAGCGGATCGTAAAAACCGCCGACATTCAGCAAACCGGTCAGCTTTTGGTGCAGACGGAGCTGCGACCAAGTGACGACTTCAAAGAATTCTTCAAAAGTTCCAAAGCCTCCCGGCATCGCAATGAAGGCATCCGAGAGTTCGGCCATCAACGCTTTGCGAGCATGCATCGTTGGCACGACACGCATGTCTGCGACACGCGGGTGCAACAACTCTTCCGTCGCCAGCGATTCCGGAATCACGCCGATCACTTCCCCGCCAGCATCGAGCACCGCATCGGCGATGACACCCATCAACCCGACGCTCCCGCCGCCATAAACGAGCCCAAGGTTCGATCGAACCAACAACTGCCCCAATTCCACGGCAGCCGCTCGATAACAGTCATCAATGCCAACTCGCGACCCACAGAACACACACACGCGACGCATTCGCAACTCCCGCTTCGGCTCTTCCACTTTCAGTTCCATATGGTGACATGGAAAAGGAATGCAACTTCGCCGTCAATAAAGTCACGGAGAAACGAGGGTTCTCACAAGCAAAGCGCCGCAGTTTCCATTCCCCAGTAAATGGCGACGGCGTGCGACGCATTGCTTAACGCGACTCGCTTGGCTCGCCGCAACCTGATTTGAGTTGCAAATGGCGTTCTGCTTTCAGACACAGAGAGTTGTCTAGACCTCTCGCTGGAGCAGAGCGCGGTAGAAGCACCGACTCAGATTCAAACCAAGTATACGTCTTCTGTGGTGTCGACGTTGTCGTGTCGCGACCGAGTGATCTTCAAGGGCGATCTGCCCTTCACCGATGATGTGGCCCAACAGCTTCGTCGACTACGTCCTGAAGTTCAAACGTCACGACTTCATCCCGTTCGCCGAGCGGCAGGCGGAATACTTAGTCGAACACGCCAAAGATTGCGCTCGGCAAGCTCAGGTTGAGTACCAATACCTTTCCGGTAAGCACCACAAGGAACAACTCGCCAAGCAAACGTTGCTGGCGGCCAAAGGACGCGAAGGGTTGATCCTCGTGCTCTGCGTGCAGGAGACCTGCCCCACACTCAAACACTTGTATGGTGACGGTCGGCCGCGTCTGGCACTGCTATGACAACGCCCCTCATTTCAGTCTGATACACGTCCGCATTCAGACGTGGTTCCGGCTGACGATTCAGGTTTACGTCAACGGGCATCATTGGCTCGCGAGGCAACTGCACGCTCGAAAGATCGGCTCCGTGCAACAAGACAACGCCTTCACGAGTGCGACGACTGGGTCAGGGCGCAATCTCTGGCCGATCAGATCGATCAACTGGACTGGGGCAAGTTGCTTGAAGGTTGGACGTTGCGGGGCAACCCGTACGTTGTCGCACGAGTAGCTCGCCGGCCGGAAGTACTAATGGGGGCGGACTAAGTCCAATCGAACTTCGCAGCCATTGGCATGCGGCGACCACTACCAAACGCTCGTGACGTGAGCTTGATGCCCGGCGGCATTTGGCGTCGTTTAAATTCGTTGCGGTCTAAGCGAGTCGCGACCCAGCGCACTGTTTCCGGTGAGAACGATTCGCTGAGCGTTGCAATCGACTCCTCGCGTTCGATGAGTCCCTCCAAAATCGCGTCGAGAATCGGATACGGCGGAAGCGTATCCTGATCGAACTGATTCGGAGCAAGTTCGGCACTCGGAGGTTTGGTGATTGAACTGAGCGGAATCACTTCGCGGCGTTCTCGCACATCGTTGATGTAACGCGACACCGCATAGACATCGCGTTTCAGCAGATCGCAGAGAACAGCAAATCCGCCTGCCATGTCGCCGTACAAAGTGCAGTAGCCGACAGCCAGTTCGCTTTTGTTGCCAGTCGCGAGCGCGAGCCAACCATGTCGATTGCTGCGGATCATCACGAGCGCACCTCGAATACGTGCTTGCAAGTTTTGATCAGCCAACCCCGCAGGTTGAGTCGCCAGATCGTCATCGACGACCGTTGTCGCTTCATAGGCCCGGTGCATTGCGTCGATCGGAACAACGGCGTGATCGATGCCGAGGTTCTCCGCCAGAATGCGTGCGTCGCCAACGCTGTGTTCGCTGCTATAGCGGCTCGGCATCAGCAAACCGTGAACGTGCTCTTTGCCTGCCGCCTGAGTGGCAATGTAAGCGGCGAGTGCCGAGTCGATTCCGCCGCTCAAACCGAGTACACAGTCTTTGAAGCCACTTTTTCGCAGATAATCACGCAGTCCCAGAACAAGCGCATCCAACAGGTCTGCTTCACGCGGACGGACTGAGTGTGATGTGGCGGGCGCGGTCATTGACGACTTCAATTCGATGACCCTGAGATCTTCCGCAAACGGTGCGAGCTGCTCGCTCACTTCGCCAGCAGCGTTCAGGACCAAGCTGTTGCCATCAAAGACCAGATCGTCATTCCCTCCCACTTGGTTCACGAAGACAAACGGCTTGTGATGCTTC
>CAIJTL010000149.1 GCA_903823545.1 uncultured Planctomycetaceae bacterium | reverse complement strand
CTAACCCGAAGCGTGAGCGAGGGCGTCGGAAAATCACGCGTGGAATTGCCCTCGCTCACGCTTCGGGTTAGTTTTGAAACAGCCTCTAGCGAATTCCGCGACATCCGATTTGATGCCGATCTCAGAGCCCATTCTTCATTATCGATGCACAACATTGTCGGTGGGCTGCGGCGGCGAGTCTTCTGCGGATTCGGAGGAGCGTCGTCCCTGCAGTGTGGCCGGAACGACGGACAGGGCGTCATCGGGGAGGATAAAGGAGTTGTTGAGCAACTCTTTGTCTTCGTTGACGAGTTCGGGGAAGCGAGCGTTGTGGAGGATTTGGACGGCGAAGATTTCTTGGACAGCATCTTCAAATTTGACGAAACCGACGGTTACTCCGGTTTCGATGTCGACGATCCAGATACCGCAGGAGCGTTCTTCTTGAGGGCGTTCGGCGATCTTGATGCCGCTGAAGATGGCGGACTCGCGGACTTGCGACAGGCCGATGAAGGCGAGTGGTCCGACGAAATCGAAGCCGCGAGTGAAGCCGGGAAGTTCGGCGACTGATTCGTAGCGACCGGTTCGCGGGTCAATGAAGCCGAGTCCCCCTTCGCCGGAATTGAGCACCCATAAGCGGCCCCGATACCAGCGCGGCGAGTGCGGCATCGACAGGCCACGCGTGATGACCTCGTTGGTTTCGACATCCATCAACAGGCCGCCGTCCCGCTTATTCTTACGCCATCCGCCCGGTTCGTTCGATTCACCGAGTGCCGAGACATACTTGATGCGGTCATCAATCACGCACAGACCGTTGAGGTGGCAGCGATCCTCCGGAGCCAGTTCTGTGATGAACGGCGGCCGCCAGCGCGGCTGAAAGCTGTAGTTGTGGCTTCGAGTACACAGGCACGAAAACCGCGTGTTGACGAACCAAACGTCGTCGCCGATCCAAGCCATCTCATGAATCTGCACATCGCCGGTGGCGTGAGAGACTCGCGGCAGAAAGCAGACGTCATGTTTACCTGCCGGTTCAATCTTCGCTCCGACCGCCGGAACGTTGTGGAATTCGCCGATGTCCGAACCACAGCCGATTGCCAGCCGGTTCGGTGCGAGCGCCAAACCCATCGGTTTGGAGAACATCCGAAAGTGCGTGTTGAGCACTCCGCCATCGTTTCGCAGGATCACCAGCCGCCCCGCTTGGTACGTCGTCACCAACACCGACATTCCGAAGTGGGCCAAAATCTCCGGCACGTTCGACGTATGCACGCTCCGCATCGGTTCGGGTGCCGCGGGTGAGTCTGAATTGTTCGGTGTGTTGCTCGTCTCGTCGTTCGTCATTGCGTCGGCTCATTCGCTCTAATGTCGCTGTTCTAGGTCATCGCAATCAACCGGCTCAAACCGATGGCCGGGATCAAGAGTGCGACCGTGGCCATCGCGAGTTCTTGGTGGCCATTGAACGCATAGATGAGGGTCGCATCGAGCATCACCAGCGAAAGCAGCATCGTCTTGATCGCGAACTGAACTCGCTGCGGTCCCGGTTCGCTGATCGCGGATGAGAGGCGGCGATTGATCGTAATGAGGATCACAGCCAGGATCGCCAGCGCACGAAAATGGTTGTCGGACATCGGCGATTGATTGACGAGATATGCCAAGCCGAGAACTCCCACGTTGATGACGACTGCCGCTCCGAGCAACGCCGCTCGACGGCTGGTCGTCGCTTCTTGCCGAGCAAACAACGTCACGCCGACGATGTACGTTCCCAAGGCAAGAGCGATCTGCAACTGCGGTGCGGAGAGCAACTGTGGCAGCGAAGCGACAGCACTCGCACCGAGCAACACATTTCCCACTCGGCAACTTCCCATCGCGATTGGACCAAGCGGCGTCTTCTTCAAGCCGCCGTCGTAGCCGAGAATCAATACGCACAATGCGAGTGCAACAACAATGCTCGGTACACCGACGCAAGCTGCGGCACCCAGTCCAATCAGCATCAATACCACCGCTAACCGAAACGCGCTCCCCGCCGAGATCGCTCCAGACGGAATCGGGCGATTCGGACGCTCTTCCGCGTCGATCAACCGATCGAAGTAGTCGTTGAAAACCATCCCCGACAGATACAGCCCTGCCGATGCCAAGCAGAGTAACAAAAACGACGGCAACGGATTCGGCCCGTCTTCACTGACGAAGTTCGGATGCGTTAGCAAGAAACCAAGGAAGATATCCGCCAATGCCGTGAAGACGGTCGGAAGGCGCAGCAGACGAAGATAGTTGAGGGCTTGCGATTTCATGGAATTTTGCGTTCGTACCACAGAAGGACTGTGAGCTTGGCCCTGACTTCGTCAGCAACACAACTTTTGATGCTGATGATCATGTCGAAAACGGAAGTGAAGAGATTAAACCGCAGAGGACGCTGAGTTCGCTGAGAACGGAACCTCTGCGAGCTCAGCGTCCTCTGCGGTTCGAAACTCGCCATCAATCGACCACTCGCTGGCGCATCGTGCTTGTTTGAAACCACCCTTACCCCTCGCTCGCCACTTCGTCGGTCCATTGTTCGAGCACGATGAATTGTTTGGCGAATTCCGGTGCGTGGGTTCCCATCGGGCTTTTGAAGAAGGCAGCGAGGTGGGACATGACGCCTGACTTGCCTCGGCGTTGTTCGCGTTCGGTCAGGCGGACTAAGTCCAAAACCAGCGGCGCGGCCAGCAACGAGTCGCAACCCTGCCACGTGAATTGCATCGCCATCTTCGTGCCCAGAAAACCTTCAAAGTGGATGTGGTCCCACGCGGTTTTCCAGTCGCCCATTGATTCGATGTACTCGATCGAGACCAACGTCTGCGGCTTGTAGCCGAGGATCTCGGTGAGCAAGTGGTCCTTCGAGCGAACCTTGTTCGCCTTGTTGATCGGATCGTCGAGCACCTTGCCGTCCATGTTGCCGAAGATGTTGTGGCCGACCCAACTCATGACCTTCAAATTGCGAGCGGCGAACATCGGTGCAAGAACCGCCTTCATCAACGTTTCGCCGGTCTTGCCATCGCGGCCAACGTGCAGCGATTTTTGTTGCAGTGCGAACTCTTCGAGAGCCGGGAGATTGGAGCCAACTGACGGCGTGAAGTTCACGAACGCGCAACCGGACTCGAACGCTGCGATCGCGTAAATCGTACTGGCCGGGACGAGCGAGTTATCGCCGCTTGCCAAGGCCGCTGACAGCTTTGACCAACTGAGTGTGTCCGCATTCGATGTGAGCGGTGGTTCGGTGGACGAGAGGTAGACCACGATGACTCGGCTACAATCGTTCGCCTTGCGGAACTCTTCAATGTCTGTGCGAATGCGCTTGATCGCATCGGCGGGCTTTTCACCTCGAAAAGCCAAGGTCTTCGGGCCTGCGAATTTCTCGATCGTCGCGCCGACATTGATCAATGTACCGGGGCGGACGTTCTTGTCGAATTCCGCCAAACGAGGCGCGACGGCATTCAACAAGTCTCGATCGAAGACTCGCGAGTTGTTGTAGAGAACTTCCGCTTCCGCCGCGTAAGTCGTTTCGCGAATTTCGTGACCACCGATAACGAACTGCGACCAGTCAGCCAGATTCAGCCGAGTGAATTTCGGCAGCGAAGTGACCAGCGCCGTTTCGGGGGCGACACCCGCTTGCAGGCCCGCGAGTCCGACCGCCACGGTCGTCGAGACTCCACCCCAGGCACCAATCAACCACAGTCCGATACGTTCTTGCGACATTGTCCGAGCCAATCCAAGTCAGGAGGGAAAATCAAAGGTGGGTATTTCAAGCGGGAATGTTGATTTCAAACTAACCCGAAGCGTGAGCGAGGGTGAAGCCGTGCAAAACGCTTCCCTTAAACCGAGTCG
>CAIJTL010000148.1 GCA_903823545.1 uncultured Planctomycetaceae bacterium | reverse complement strand
TGTGGCCTTCACGTCGCCGCACTTTCCGTTGCAGGCATTGCCGGAGGATATCGCTCGATACGCGGCGAAGTATCGCATCGGCTGGGATGTCGCGAGGCAGGGACGATTTGAGCGAATGACGGCGATGAAGTTGCTGACGTGTGGTCTGTCGGCAACGGAGCGTGATGTCGGGCCGCCGTATCATTTCCCGGAAGCGTTGATGAAGCTCGGAGTGGGAGAGGTCAATCGCCCGCTTCCATGGGGCGAACTCAGTGAGGTTCAGCGGGACTTCCAGGCGGCGAAGATGGCGATTCACGCGGCGATGGTCGATCGCATGGACCGCGAGATCGGTCGGCTCGTCGAACAACTGCGAGCGATGAATGTCCTCGACAATACGTTGATCATGTTTTGCTCCGACAACGGAGCGAGCGCGGAGATCATGGTTCGCGGTGACGGGCACGATCAGTCAGCGGCACTCGGTTCGGCGGCGACTTATTTGTGTCTTGGCCCCGGTTGGTCGAGTGCCTCGAACACGCCATTTCGACGTCACAAGACGTGGGTGCATGAAGGAGGAATCTCGACGCCGCTGATCGTGCATTGGCCGCGCGGCATCGCGGCTCGCGACGAGTTGCGACATAACCCCAGTCATTTGATCGATGTCGTGCCGACGATCCTCGAAGCGACCGGCGGTAAACCGTTCGAGACTTGGGAAGGAAAACCAGTTCCTCCCGCGCCGGGTAAGAGTTTACTCGCCGCGTTTGCGAAGGACGGCAGCGTCACTCGTGAGTTTCTTTGGTGGCTGCACGAAGGGAACCGCGCGATCCGCGTCGGCGATTGGAAGCTCGTGGCCGCGGGAGCGAAGAGCGCGTGGGAGTTGTATGACCTCAGCTCCGATCGGGGTGAATCGAAAGACCTTTCAGGCAAGATGTCCGACAAAGTGCGTGAGTTGGAACAACTTTGGACGAAGGCGACGGAAGAGTTTCGCGACATGGCGACACGAGACACGACGCCGTGATCGCGAATCGATCGTCGGAAATAGGACACGGAAGAACGCGGAAGACACGGAGTGGGTCTGAAAGAGAAGGTCGCTGAACTCGTGAGAGTTCGGTTTTCGGATCAGCAGAGTGACCTCACTTCTTCGTTTCCTTTGCTGCCTTCTGTTTGAATCAGAAACGGTTTTGAACAGAAGCAAACAAAGGAAACGAAGGGGGGAAGAATTGAAGGAGTATGGCATGCCAGGTTGGTGCGGTGTGGTTCGAGTCACTCGATCTTGTTTCGTGATTTGTCTCGCGTTGTTCCTGTTGCCGGTTGTTGTGGCGACGGCGGAAGCTGCTGATGCGAAGCGGCCGAATATTTTGTTTGCGTTTGCGGATGACTGGGGTCGGTATGCCAGCGTCTTCGCGGCGGTGGAGGGGCCGGGGTCGATGAACGATGTGCTCAAGACTCCGAACATCGATCGGATTGCGCGCGAAGGGGTGTTGTTTCGACGAGCATTTGTGAATTCTCCGTCGTGTACTCCGTGCCGTAGTTCGTTGTTGTCGGGTCAATACTTTTGGCGCACCGGTCGAGCGGCGATACTGCAAGGTGCAGTCTGGGACTCGAAGATACCGAGCTTCCCGTTGCTGCTGCAT
>CAIJTL010000147.1 GCA_903823545.1 uncultured Planctomycetaceae bacterium | reverse complement strand
GTACTCGACGCCGTGGCCGCCGGGACGTCGGTGAAGGAGATCTACCTGCAGGTCTTCCAACCCGCGCAGTACGAGATCGGTCGTCTGTGGCAGACCAATCGCATGTCGGTGGCTCAAGAACATTACTACACAGCCGCCACGCAGTTCATCATGTCTCAGCTTTATCCGCAGATCTTCGCCAGCGAGAAGAACGGGCTCACGCTGGTCGCGACCTGTGTCGCGGGTGACCTGCACGAAATCGGTGTCAGAATGGTGGCTGACTTCTTCGAAATGGAGGGTTGGAACACTTTCTACCTGGGAGCGAACACTCCTCACGACAGTGTGGTGGAGACGATCGTCAAACATCAGGCGGATGTCCTGGCGATCTCCGCCACGATTCCCTTCCACGTCGAAGCTGTTCGCGAGTTAATTCGTAAGGTGCGCAAACATCCCTCCGGCAGTCAGGTCAGGATTCTGGTGGGGGGCTATCCCTTCAGCCGTGATCCTGGCCTTTGGCGCAGCGTCGGCGCGGACGGATCAGCATCGGACGCGCTGCAGGCGATCGTGCTCGCCGATCAACTCCTGAAGGGAAAGCTGGACGTGAGTACGACGGACCATGACCGGCTGCCCATCCATATCGAGCCAGTCAACTCGTTCCGATGCACGGCCAAGGAACCGGCCTTTGACGCGGGAGTGCCAACCCACGGCGACATAGCTGTGTATGAAGAACTGACCAAACTGAACAACGAGTTGGCGAACCTGCAGCGCGACATGGCGAAGAAACATGCCGAACTGGAAAAGGTGAATGCGCAAAAGAATCGCCTGCTCGGAATGGCCGCGCACGATCTGCGCAATCCACTGGGTGTCATTCACACCTACGCCGAGTTTCTCGAAGCCGAGGCGTTCGCCGTCCTGACCGCGGAACAACGCGAGTTTGTCACCACGATCAAAGACACGAGCGACTTCATGCTCCGAATGGTCACCGACCTGCTGAATGTTTCGGCGATTGAGGCCAGCCAATTGAATCTGGACCGGCAGCCGGCGGACCTGGCCCGACTGATCCAGCGAAACGTGACGTTGAATCGCTTGCTCGCCACCAAAAAGGAGATCGCCCTGACCTTCGATTCGCCGGTAGCGCTCCCGCTGCTCAACTTTGACGCCGGAAAGATGGAGCAGGTGCTGAACAATCTGATCAGCAACGCCATCAAGTTCTCGCATCGCGGCACACGAGTGCGGATTCTGCTGACATCGACCAATGAAGCTGTGACGGTGTCGGTGCAGGACCAGGGACAAGGAATTCCCGCGGAGGAATTTTCCAAGCTCTTCAAACCGTTCAGCCAGCTCAGCGCGCGCACGACCGCCGGTGAGCAGAGCACCGGCCTGGGGCTGGCCATCGTCCGCAGAATCGTCGAGGGGCACGGCGGCCAAATCTGGGTCGATAGCGAAGTTGGCACAGGGTCCACGTTCTCTTTCACGTTGCCGGTTACGCTGGAGGCCACAACGCCACGGAATGGCTCGGCACCATCGCGCGACACCGTTAAGACCGCGCTGAATCCTGCGAGCGAGCCGACCACGGCGCAGCCCGCAGTCGCTTCGGTCGAACCGCTGCATCAGCCGCTGTGCATCCTGTTAGCCGAGGACAACGCGGTGAATCAGCGTGTCGCCGTGCGGCTATTGCAGAAGCAAGGCCACACGGTCTCCGTCGCGGAGAACGGCCGCGAAGCGTTGCGACGCTTGGAACAAGAACGCTTCGACTTGGTGCTGATGGACGTGCAGATGCCGGAGATGGACGGCCTGGAAGCCACCGCGGCGATTCGCCGGCAAGAGAAGACCACGGGCCAGCACCTGCCGATCATCGCCATGACCGCG
>CAIJTL010000146.1 GCA_903823545.1 uncultured Planctomycetaceae bacterium | reverse complement strand
TGGGGCAAGCGACCAAAGGGAGCGCCGCCCCAAGTGTATGTCTGCGAAAAGAAATTCGTCATCAGAGAACTCATCACTTCGGATTTCGGACTTCGAGTTTCAGATTTCATCACTGGCTATCCGTCGGATACCACGGCTCGGAGATCCATAACTCAAAATCTTGGTACGTATGCAGCGGAGCGGTCGGAATGCCACGCAGTGTGTTGCGAAAAACAATCGCATCGTCGAGTTCCCAGAGCGGCAACAGTTGCACGGTGTCGGCAAGTTGCCGATGCAATTCTTGAACGGTCGAAACTGTCGTTGACCAGTCGGCGGTGCGGTCGAGATCAATCAAGCCTTGTCGCAACCAATCGGGGAGATACCGCACGCTCTGCAATCGAGCGACCGTATCGAGCGACAACAACGGCCAGAGTTCCATCATCGGTTCCGGAATGCGTCCGGTGCGGTAAACGATGTCCCAAGGTTCGCCATCGGCGGCGAAATCAGGACCGGCATTTGCCGGAGCGGGATTCGCGGGAGCTACATTTGCGTTCGCAGCACCAGCAACTGGCGCGGCGACCGTGTCTGGGCCGGACGCCATTGAAAGTCGATCTTCAGGTTTCACTCGTGCTGTTTGAGCGGGCGGAGCGTACGGCACCAGTTCCACTCGAATGTCAACCTTTCGCCACTCCTCGATCAATCGTTTCGCAGCCGCTTCGCAAGCAGGCTCTGCTTCACAGATCATTCGCAGCTTCGGCAACTTTCCGCCCAACGTTTTCCTCCCCGCCATCGCGAGTGCATAGGCGAGCGACGGATCAGAGGCACGCGGCACCACCACCGGGTTGTAGGACATCAAGTTCGTTCCGAACGGTGCCGAGACGACTCGACCACGATCTGGCTGACTCTTCTTGTAAAGCGATTGCAGAACCTTGCGGTAATCCTGGTCGGGACTCAAGTCTGTGAACTGTCGAAGCTGCGTGTCGTTCATCGACAACCCGCTCCAGACCAATTCCAACTTCGACTCGTCGTAGGTCAAACCTGATTCTGGAGGGATCTTCGCCGGAGCGTTCGCCTTCGGCAGCGTTTCTCGCAGCGTGCGAACGGTCAAATCTTTCAAAATGGTCTCGCGGAGAATTTGGCCGCGATCAACCGCGAACATCATCGCGCGTCGTAGCTCTGAGCTGCGAAGCGGCTTGCTCTTGGGATTGAACTGCACAAAGTGGGTTTGAGGCAGAGCGTATTTCCGGACGAAGAAGCGAGTGTCTTTCGCCAGTTGATCCAATTGCCAAACCGGGACGTTGGGCAGCATCGAAACTTCGCCACGCAACAATCCCTGCACCGCTTTTTCGTGCGATGCGTATTTGATCTCCGCAACTTCGGCGACGTGTCGCTGCAACGATTTTTCACTCTCAGGAAAACTTCGTCGCAGCACTGTGACTTGATCGGTCTTGGAATGAACTCGCACACGCTGGTCGAGTTCAGCACTCGTCACGTCGTCAGTTCCCAATGGCATCGCAAAGAGCGCTTCGGTGCGGACGGGAATCCGCGAGAACTTTACGGAGAACTCAAACGGACCGCGTACTTCGATGCCGTCGATAAAACTCGCCAGCCGCTCGTCGTAGTGTTTTGAGCTCGGCTGTAATCGTTCCAACAACGCGGAAACCGCGCCGGATGCCGTGAGTATTGGCGACGACTCCCAAGGCGAGCGAGTTGATCGCAGTGTGAAGACGGCTTGTCTTCCGAGATCGGTCGGTTCCCAGTTGTCGAGAAATCGCGAACGGTATCGAGCACCGCCGTCGATTCGCACCGGCTCGAAAAGTGGCAAGCGAGTCAGCTTCTCACGGCGTCGATCCGCTTCCGTCGGGAACGGATAATTGTTTGTCGAAGGGACATCCACGACGCCGACCTTCAACGTTTGCCAACGCTGAGCGAATTGACGATGTCCGTTCTTCAGCGCGGGTGTTGCCGGCCAAATGAGCGCCGCTTGATCTGCCAGCACCGCTGCTTTGTCGTGCTGATTCGCCGCCGCTGCCTGAGCCGCTTCGGCGAGCGTGCGATTCGTTTCCGCAATCAATCGCTCTTTCCACTTGGCTCCTGCGGGATGCTCCGGTTCGAGCTTCAACAAACGGGCCAGATGAAATCGGACTTGGCGGAAATCACGAGCCTTTGCCGCAGGCTCGATCAGAACATCGGCAACCTTTCCGAGTTCGGCACTGCACTTCGCTAAGTCCGCGCCCATCGAGGCATACCGCACTGACGTGTCTTTGGAATTAATCGCCGCACGGATTTGGACATGCATTTGTTCGAGCAAAACAAACGCCTGTTCCGGCTCTTTCCGAGCGAGCTTTCCTTGAGCGTCAATCAACACAAATCGGTTCAAGCGTTCGTCGAACCCAGGCCAGCCGCGATTCTGACGATCCAATATCTGCAAAAGTTCGTAGGCGTCTTCCAGTTCGCTCACTTCGAGCAACAGATCAACGCGGCGCAGCATCAGGTCTTCGTGGTGAATGATCTCCGCAATGTTGTTTTCGATTTTGAGGCGATACGACGTGTCGTCTTGCTCCTCCGAAACCTTGGTTGTGTCAGGCAACTCGATTTCGATGTACTCAAACTTTTCGTGCTGCTTCTTGTTGTCTTCTGCACCCTTCCGCTGTCGTGCAAAGAAGTCCTGGTTCGATTCACCCGTGTTTCGAGTCAGCTTCGGAGGCTGTGAGAATTCCTTCCGCTTTGCGGCGTAGAACTCCAATGTCCGTGGCCGCGGAGAGATCGGCTTCACGGTGAGGACGTCTTCGTTCTTTAAGATGATCCAGTCGGCGGGAGGCTTTGTCAGTAGGTCTGCCTTGGTGGGCAGGTTGCGAAGCATCTCAGCCTTTTTCGGAAGCGGCGCGTCTTCTGCTTGCTCGGCCTTATCGGGTTTCGGGTTGTCGGCGGGCTTCGGCGTTTCGGTCTTTGGCTCTTCGTCCTTTTTGTCCTGAGCCCAAGTTGGTTGGGTCAAAACAGAAACTGACCAAGCCATCGAAAAAATGAGCACCGCAGACAGAGAGCTTCGCATTTGTCGCATGATCCAACTTCTCGCCATCACAGATTCTTACGGGAGCGAAAAGCATACGGCTGAACCGAACGAATGGGAACGGGGCAGACATCGTTTTCGTGAACCCGCGACATCGATAACCAGGTGACGAAGAATCGCATTCGGGCGACGTTCGCGCTATCCTGCCGCCCGCAACTTTTCGTTGAAGCTGTTTCAAATCTAGCACGACGCGCCAGCGAGTGGTCACGAACATTGCGAAATTGACCACTCGCTGGCGCGTCGTGCTAATGACCGCGACTTTTGAAGTAGCTTCTTGCAGAATCATCACGGAGAACACGCATGCCCAAGGTTTTGTTAGTCATCGGAGACGCGACAGAAGTACTCGACACGATGTATCCCTTCTTCCGTTTACCCGAAGATGGTTTTGAAGTCGTTGTCGCCGGGCCGGAAAAGAAGCTGTATCACATGGTTCTGCATGAAGTCCCCCCTGGATCAACATGGGATATCACTCAAGAGACCGCCGGTTATCACCTCCAATCTGACATCGCGTTTCGTGATGTGAACCCGGATGAATACGCTGGCCTGTTTCTTTCCGGCGGACGGGCACCAGAATACCTCCGCTACGACCAAGACTTGCTTCGGATCACTCGGCACTTTTTTGAGAAGAACAAACCAGTTGCATCAGTTTGCCACGGCATCGAAATCGCCGCAGCGGCGGACTGCCTGCGCGGTCGCACCGCAACGACGGTTGCGAAATGTGCGTTGGATATCACTCAGGTCGGTGGCTCCTATGTGAATCAACAAGTGGTCGTCGACGGTAACTTCGTCACCGCTCGCGTCTGGATGGACAACACGCCGTTCCTGAAAGAGTTCATCAAACTTCTGAAGGCTGCCACCTGATTTGGTGAGCCGGGCGGCGTCATCCCTCGAACTCATTCATCAACTGTCTGTCCGGGTGCTGATGCCGCCCGGCTCGCCTCGTTCAATCCGAATGGAGTCATTCATGCTGAATTCGCGATTCAACTCGCTCGCCATCTGCGTCGTTCTATCGTTGGCTGGACAACAACTTCCCGCAGGCGATTGGCCACAAATCCTTGGTCCGAATCGAGACGGCTTGGCTGCGAAAGACGAGCGTTTGGCGGATTCGTGGCCGAAAGAAGGGCCGGCCGTTTTGTGGCAACGAAAGGTCGGTGGTGGTTTCGCTGGACTTGCAGTCGCTCAAGAAACTGCCGTGTTGTTTCATCGAGTCGATGATGACGAG
The DNA here is from genome assembly GCA_903823545.1 of uncultured Planctomycetaceae bacterium. Classification (GTDB taxonomy): domain Bacteria; phylum Planctomycetota; class Planctomycetia; order Planctomycetales; family Planctomycetaceae; genus SXKJ01. The sequence goes on along the minus strand of CAIJTL010000146.1, from coordinate 2,203 downwards.
GTTGTCGAAGCACTTGATGTCACAACGGGCAAGCCGCGATGGACGTCAAAGTCTCCGACGTCGTTTTCATCGGGGTTCTCGGACGATCAAGGGCCGCGATGCACGCCGCTCATTCATGGCGATCGAGTCATCGTCTTTGGCGTGCAAGGAATGCTCCGTTGTTTGGAATTGAAGTCAGGCAAGAAAGTTTGGGAGCGTGCGACCCATGCCGAATTCAAAGCGCCCGAAGGCTATTTCGGAGCCGGCAGTTCGCCGATCGTTGTGGGTGACAAAGTCCTGGTGAATGTCGGAGCTGGCAAAGCGGGAGCTGGAGTCGTCGCCTTCGACCTGGCAACCGGGAAGACTCTGTGGAAATCAGTGAGTGACGACGCCAGCTACTCGTCGCCGATTGTGCGAACGATCGACGGCGTTCAACACGTCATTTTCGTGACTCGATTGAAAACCGTGTCTGTCGATCCAGAAACCGGCAAAGTCCGTTTTGAGTTTCCATTTGGCAAACGAGGTCCGACAGTCAACGGAGCAACTCCCGTAGTGCTCGATGGAAATCTGCTGGTATCGGCTCACTACGGAGTTGGTGCCGTCTTCGCGAAGATCGGAGCGAGTAGTGCTGACGAAGTCTGGAACAGCGACGACATCTTCTCCTCGCAATACATGACGCCGCTCGCTCACAACGGCTTGTTCTACGGCGTGCATGGTCAAGAGCGAGTTTCCGAACCGGACCTTCGCTGTTTTGATGCCAATACTCAAAAAGTCTTGTGGTCCAAGAAGGACTTCGCGTTCGGAACGATGATTCAAGCAGACGGAAAATTCGTAACGCTCACCACCGACGGCGAGTTGATCCTGTGGAAGCCAGACTCGAAGCGATATCAAGAACTTGCACGCACAACGGTGTTCCGGTCAACAACACGCGCGCTGCCCGCGCTCTCCAACGGTCGATTGTTTGTTCGTGATTCTTCAACGCTGAAGTGTTTGCAATTGGGACCGCAGAAATAGTTTTCGGGAGGGAGGCTACAACAATTCTTGGACGTTGTGGCTCAGCATGATTCAACAAGTCTCTGCACTGCAAACGTTGAGAATTTGGTCATGACCGAAAGTGAAATCAGAAACCTCAATCAATGACAAAGCGTATTCAGCCCGATGCGTGCCGTTCAGCGAATCCAGATCCAAACAATTTTGAACCGCAGAGGACGCTGAGATCGCGGAGAAAATCTCGGAGCTCAAACCTCTGCGATCTCAGCGTCCTCTGCGGTTCTATGTTTTCGCCTTCGTGAAAGACTTGATGTTCAACGTCATTGGTTGGGTTGCGGGCGAAGCCCGCGCCAAGCTCTTCGCTCCTCTGCGGTGATCTCTATTATTGCACCGCAGTGAAGCGAAGAGAGCAGAGTTCCTCTCGAAGGACACATTCCTCATGAACGAACCGCTTTTCGATCGCCTGACGGCAGTGAGTGCGTTCTTTGCTGTCGCTGCCGTGTTGTTGTTACGACCGGCTGACCCACCGCCAGCGAACGTCGATCGAATCAAGCAACGGCATGTCGTCGGACTTGTTTTGTTGGCGCTGAGTGTCGGCTCGCTGCTTTATCGGTGGATTGGTTCTGTCGTCACTCTCCCCACCGATATGCGATTGGGGACTTTTCGAGACGCGCTACTCGCGGCGACGTGCGGCTTCGGGATCGCCGCTGCAATTCTGTCGGTGACAGCAACGGAGTTAGCTGATCGCGTCAAAAGCTTTCTGGCAGTCGCGGCAAGTGGAGCGATCGCACTGATGGTTGCTGCCGCTTGGGAGTGGGCCTTGCTGTGGATTTCGCTGTTGGCGTTTGGCTGCTGGGCCGTCATGCGAATCACTCAACGAATCGCACAGACAGAACAAGCAACTGATGAAACCATTGGGCTGCTTGATGAGGCTCCGCGCGAATCGGGGTTGATCATGCTCGCGGCGGCGTCGGTGCTGGTGTTGCTCTTGGGGACATGGCAGCACGTCGTAAAGAACGAATCACAGCGAAACACTCGCAGTCAAAGATATTCGGCTTGGCCGCGAGCAACCGCCTTGGCGAACGCTTGGGAGAGAAGTGGCTGGGTCGTGAAGTCAGACGAAAACAACCCGAAGAATCCCGACCGAGCGTCCGCAGAATTAGTCACGACAATGGCCGCGCGAGAACAACACATCGCGTGGGGACTTGGAGCGATGCTGTTGGTCGTGGCGGGA
>CAIJTL010000145.1 GCA_903823545.1 uncultured Planctomycetaceae bacterium | reverse complement strand
GACTCCAAAGTCTCAGCATGTGCGATCTCTTCGAGATCGGTCTGTAATGACGCCAGCAATTGCCGAGGAGCAGTTGCTTCCAATCGAAAAACAAACGGCACTTGATCTTCGATCTGTGCTCGCAGTCGGTCCGTTTCAAATCGATTCACTCGCTTAAACGGCACCTGAGCCAGCACTCCATGAGGCTGATGGTCGCCGAGTCGATAATTGAATGGGGCTCGCCAAGCTTCGACCGCAACCAACAAAAGCCCAATCGCCAACAGGCACAGCAACATTCGCAACAGCACGTTGCGATCAGTCAGAGCGTCGCCGAATCGGCCCCAATACGACGATTCACCAACCGCTGACAGCCGAGCGGCTCGTTGACGACGAAATGAAGTTGGTCCGAAGAAGATCATGTTGAGTTGTGTGTATTGCTCGGCGAGGCCGTTTGAGTAACCCAAATCGTCAGCCACGGCGGACGTTTGGAGAGACGTTGAATTCGTGAAGTAACTGGAACATTCACCCTCGCTGACGCTTCGGGTCAATTCTAGGTCGCTAAGGCCGCGACCGTCGCTTTCCGTTGGAGGATTGTTCCTCGTCGTAAGCTCGGACGATCTCGCCGACCAGTCGATGCCGCACGATGTCTTTCGTCGTCAAATGCACGCAAGCCAATCCCGGTAGATGGCCGAGTCGCCCCACAGCATCGATCATTCCAGAGGGAACATTGGGCGGTAAGTCGATCTGTGTCACATCGCCGGTCGCGACGATTCTCGACTCCTGCCCCATGCGAGTCAGAAACATTTTCATCTGCGTGATCGTCGTGTTTTGGCCTTCGTCCAGAATCATGAACGTGCTGTTGAGCGTTCGGCCGCGCATGTAGGCCAACGGCACAATCTCGATCACGTCGTTTTCCATGTATCGCTTCACTTGCTCGAACGAGAGGATGTCATTGAGAGCATCCAACAAAGGCCGCAAATAGGGGTTCAACTTTGAGTGCAAATCACCCGGCAAAAAGCCAAGCCGCTCCCCCGCTTCAACGGCGGGTCGCACCAGCACAATCTTGCGGACTTGTTCCTGACGTAAGGCATTCACGGCCATCGCCACCGCGAGATAAGTCTTGCCAGAACCCGCGGGGCCGACACACAGCACAATGTCGTTCTTGCGGATCGCCTCGACGTACTCGAATTGACCAGCCGTCCTCGGATGAATCTTTTTGGCTTTCTCAAAGACCTCTATGGCGCCACCGGCTGCTGTTCCTTTTGACTTCAGGCCATGACCATTCGCCCCTTGACCATTCGACGGAACAGATGCGTGGCCCGTGGAACCCGTGGAAAGTGTCGTCGCGGATGCCGATGAAGTTGCCGCGAAGTCGCTCGCTCCTTTTGATTCGCTCACATGAACTTCGATGACTCGCACAACTTCGCTGTCGCGCAGCACACCGTCACGCTCGATAATTGCCTGCAGCTCCGAAAAGATTTCGCGACCACGTTCGACTTGAATGTCGGTGCCGAAGAGATGCAGTTCATCGCCGCGAATGACCACATCGACTCCAACCGAATCACGCACTTTGCGCAAATGTCGGTCCCGTTCTCCAAAAAGTGTGCGAACTAGGTTTTGGTCGTCGAACGAGAGAGTGGCTTCAGACATTCCAGATTACCACGGGACATTGAACTGCTCGCGACACTCGCAAGCGAGGCGGGATTCTAAACAGGGTTCTTAGCCGTTGCCTACTCGCCACAATCACGATTGAAGGATTGCGAGTTTGATCTGCTGTCGCATTGATTTTTGCGGAATTGCTCCCTGTAATCACCGCCCCTTCTCACACATCAAGCAACAGTAGGAGAGACATCATGGAGACGACGAACGGCGCACTCAATCGCAAATTGCGCATGGCATTGGTTGGCGGCGGACAGGGAGCATTCATTGGGCGAGTTCACGCAACCGCCGCGGTGCTCGATAACCGAGCGGAACTGATTGCGGGTGCTCTGTCGTCTGCCCCAGTCAAAGCTAAGGCATCAGCACCTGCTTACGACATTAAGCCTGATCGAGCCTACGGATCGGTTCAGGAATTGATCGAAAAAGAACTGAAGCTTTCCGCCGATCAACGCATCGACTTCATCACCGTTGCAACTCCCAATCATACGCATTTCCCAATTGCCAAAGCCGCTCTCGAAGCAGGCTTCAACGTCATCTGTGATAAGCCGATGACCTTTGATTTGGCTCAAGCAGAAGAACTCGCGAACGTCGTCGCTAAGTCAGGCGCGGTCTTCGCCGTGACTCACAACTACACCGGATATCCACTGGTCCGCATGGCTCGGCAGATGATTCAAAACGGTGAGTTGGGTGAAATCCAAGCGGTCCGATCCAACTACATCCAAGGTTGGCTCCGCACGCGATTGGAATCGAGCGACCAAAAGCAAGCCGCGTGGCGCACAGATCCGGCCAAGTCGGGTGCCGCTGGTTGCTTCGGCGATAT
>CAIJTL010000144.1 GCA_903823545.1 uncultured Planctomycetaceae bacterium | reverse complement strand
AGTTAACGCGGTCATTAACAACATCGGAATCATCTTCGCGGCGATTGTCGCTTCTTCACCTTGTTGCGACGCGGTGTTGTCGATGGCCTTTGTGACTTCTGCATCAAGCTGCTTCAAAAACTCCTGCAGAGACTCTTCTGCAAAAAGTTTCTCCGTCCGGTTTGCGCTCTTTGGATCGGATGCAGACCACCCATTCCAAGTTACAAAGAGCAGGCACTCCTCCGGAGCAACATGAGCCAGAGCCAGCTTGCCCGCCGATTGAGCACGCACCGTCTGCGGTGTCATGCTCAAGACAGCACACAGCGTTAGCAAACACGCCATTACCGACCGGAACCGAGACCGAAACATGGGAACGCTCCTGCGGATAAAGGGATTACAGGCCAAGCCATCGGGCGTAGCAGTATTCATAGATCGCACCGTGACCTCAATGATGACCGACAATTTCGCTCAATGTTGCTGAACGCGGAACAGTGCAATCACAGCAACGTTCTTATTTCGATCCCAGGGCTGGATCCTTACACTCCGACAGCCGAATTTTGAGGAATCAGTGTTTCTCTGGCCAAGTTGGGAGAACGTCATGTCGAGAAATTGGATTTGGATGATCGCCGCTACGGCATTGTGGACCAGTTCAGCCAGTGCCTTCGACAAACAGAAAAAAGAGAAGCCGAATAACCCACCGTCGCAACCAGCGACACCCAAGCCGGCCCCTCAACCTGCCGCGCCGAAGCCACAACCACAACCGACTGCGCCAAAGCCGCAACCCACACCTGCACCGGCTCAAAAAACACCTTCGCCGCAGACTCCTGCACCAAAGCCATCGGTTCCGCAAATCCAGGTGCCCAAGCCTGTGACTCCACAAGTACCCAACACGAAGTCGCCGGCTTCCGACCAACCGAAACAGAAGCCGAACTTCAATCCCAATCTGAATTCCAACGACAACCCCAAACAGGGGAATGCCAAACCCAATTTCGGAAACGGACTGAAAGGGGACCTGGTGATCCCCAAGGGGAACGGATTTGGAAACGGCCCAGGCAATCCTGGGAAAAATCCTCAACAACCCGGCGGCGGCAAGTCAGGACAACAGCCTTCGCAAGGGAACCAGCATCATGATGACGATCATCGCCATCATCACGGCAATGCCGATACCAACGATCTGATTCGGTTGTTTCTGTTTTCCAACGGCGGACGAAATCGTCCCTATGGCTACGGGGGCTATGGTTATGGTCCCCGGAACGATCCTGGATTCGGACGACCGATTTATGTCGCTCCGCAATACGTCATCCCGGTCACTCCACAACAACAATTCCAACCAGGAATCGACGCCCCGCCGCCACCTCGCTTGGTGGTCCCCACTTCGGAACAATTTGGTAGCTTGGCGATGCCGCACCAGCGCGAACTGTTGCTGCACGCGATCAACAGCTTGGACGACGACCTAACGAGAATCGCAACCGGCTCGCAGTGGAAGCAGCATTTGCAACTGGCTGGCTTAAGCGAGGCGCTCACGGAAGTCGATGGGCCACTCGATGCCACCGGACGTGAGCGATTTCGCAAACACGCCGAAGTCTTCGACGGCGTCGCGCAAGACCCAGCGTATCGTTCCATTGCCGGACTTTGGGGCTTCGGGACTTTGCGAGTTGGTCTGCGAGAATTCTCCGAAGAGCCGATCATTCAAATTCGTCGCGCAGTCGCGATCAATGCTGGTTGGTTATTCAAGGCGTTGGACGAGGTGAGTACCGGCGCGCAATGGAAAACTCACTTGCGGCTCGAAACGTTGATGGCTCGCGATGAACCTGGAATTTCGGCCGCTGAAGCACTCGATCGATTCGATCCGGTGTTGGCAAAATTCGACCGCGTTCAAGCCGATCCGCAATACGAATCAGTAAATGAGCTTCCTGGCTTCCAAGCGACTCATTCCGCGCTGAGCGATTTCGTCCGCGAACTCCGCTTAGCAATCGCTCCACCAGCGCCGACTCCGGATGCTCCGGTTCCCGCGCCAGAGCCGCCGTCGCCGAAGGAAGTAGAGCCGCCAGCACCGGCGAAAGAGCCGACGAATGAAGAGTAGCTCAACGAAAACCTTGGAGTGAGGATCTTGTCGATGCGGCTATTTTGGGCTGTTTGGATCTGCTCCCTCGTACTCAGCATCGCAGACGGCAATCGCTCGGTCGCCGCCGATCGCCGTTTGCTTTATGTCGCCGTACCGGGAATTCGTAACTATCTCGAATACGGCGGGCATGGCCTGTTGGTTTTCGATATCGATGACGGTCATCGCTTCGTCAAACGCATACCGACAGCGGGACTCGGCAAGGACGGTAAGCCTCTGAATGTGAAAGGAGTTTGTGCGAGTGCCGCTCGAAAGCGAATCTATATCAGCACCATCGAAACGCTGACTTGCCTCGATCTCGGTACGGAGAAGATTCTGTGGGAGAAAGCATATGAGGGTGGCTGCGATCGCATGGCAATCTCGCCCGATGGAGGCGTGATTTATCAGCCGTCTTTCGAGAAAGATCATTGGCATGTCATTGATGCCGCGACCGGTGACTTCATCGCAAAGATCACTCCGAAGTCGGGTGCTCACAACACCGTCTTCGGTCCGAGTGGCAAGTCGGTTTATCTGGCGGGCCTAAAATCTCCTTTACTGACAGTCGCCGATACGAATCGTCATGAGGCGGCGCGAGCGATTGGACCGTTCAGTGCCAGTATCCGCCCGTTTACAGTCAACGGGGGAGAAACGCTCTGCTTTGTGAACGTCAACGAATTGCTCGGCTTTGAAGTGGGAGACATTCAGACGGGCAAGATGCTGCATCGAGTTGAAGTCCAAGGTTTTCGAAAAGGAGCAGTCAAGCGACACGGCTGCCCAAGTCACGGAATCGGATTGACGCCCGACGAGAAGGAACTGTGGGTGACAGACGCGACGAACCGTCGCATGCATGTGTTCGACGCGACCACACTGCCTCCAAAGCAACTCCTCAGCATCGAAGTGCGCGACGAACCCGGTTGGATTACCTTTAGCCTTAATGGCAAGTTTGCATATCCATCAACCGGAGACATCATTGACGTTTCAACGCACCGAATTGTCGCTGGATTGAAGGACGAGGTCGGCGGGATCGTCCAAAGTGAGAAGATGCTGGAAATTGATTTCCGAGAAGCAGAACCAGTCCGCAATGGTGATCAATTCGGGATCGGTCGAGTTCAATAACGTTGCCATGACAGACAGCGAGTGCGATTTTTGACAAACGCCGATCACGGTCTGTCCGGTCCACGATTTCTGGTTCGTCCTGGAAATTTCCCTTTCGTCTTGTGATTTCAACGAACTCTTATAGATTGTCCCGGGTTTCTGTCGGGGATTTAGGTTGTTTTGCCAGAGGAGCCTGACTGTGAAGCGTTGGCCAAGCCTAATTGCTGCTGCGTGCTTGTCGTTGGGAATCACGGGGTTAAGCGCTTTAGACGCTAAGCCGCCGGTCGCTCAGAAGAAAGTCGAAAAAGCCCCCGTTGATCCAAAGGCGGAAGCGGCGTTTCGTGAGCAGGCCAAGAAAATTGCTGGCGGAACGGAACTCGATAAAGTGCTCGCCCTCGAAAACAAAGAGCGCGGCATCAAGCTCGAACCGATGCCAGTCATCGATGATCTCACCTTTTTACGACGTATTTATTGTGACCTCATCAGCCGAATTCCGACGGCGGATGAGGTCGCTTCGTTTGAAGCAGATTCTTCCAAAAATAAGCGCACGGAATTGATCGACCGCCTCATTGAGAATGGCCGGTTCGTTGATCGCTGGACGGTCTTCTATGCTGATATGTTTCGTCTGCGGGCTCAGGCTGACGGTGGTGGAGCGGCGCTGGCCTGGGTTCATCAGGCGGTCAGCGAAGGAATGCCTCATGACGAAATCTGCCGTCGGTTGATCACCACTAATGGCAAAGCTGGGGCCGCTCCAGAAGTGGCGTTCGTTCTCGGCGATAACGCCGATCCGATGGCATTGGCGGGCGTGACATCCCAGGTGTTTATGGGCGTCCGAATTTCGTGTGCCCAGTGTCACGACCATCCATTTGATGTTTGGACTCAGGAGAATTTCTACGGCTTCGCTGCGTACTTTGGAAAAACGAAACGAATCGAGAATCAATTCACTCGGACAATCTACGCTAATGAAAGCGATCAATCCGTCATATTGTGGCCACCCGAGGGGAAGGTAAAGCCAGAAGAACGCAAACCAATGAAGCCTGCGTTCCCGTTTGAAATGGCCTCGGTTTCTGAAACTCCCGAATACATTTCCCGTTTAAACGCGCTTCGTTCCAAGCAAAAGGCGGAGCGCGACGCACAGGCGAAAGCGGGATCTAAAGAAGATGACGTCGACGATCTATTGGCGGATGCGAGTGAGAACGAGCAAAAAGCCAAGGGTAAGAAGCTCGAAGATGCAATCACCAAAGAGGCGAAAAAGGACGCGAAATCGCTCAACATCAAAGCGGGGATGTACACAACCAGCGAATGGCGACAAGAACTGGCCAACTTGGTGACGAGTCCTCGCAATCGCTTTTTTGCCAAAAACATGGCTAATCGAGTGTGGGCAGATCTCGTCGGACGCGGAATCGTCGATCCGATTGATGATTTCAGTGACAACAACCCGCCAAGTCACCCGAAGTTGCTCGATTATCTTGCCGACGAATTTGTTGCGAGCGGCTTTGATCTGCGATCACTGGTGAGACTGATCGTCAGTAGTGAGGTCTATCAGCGATCTCACGTTTACGGTGCGGAAGAGCAGCTACAAACCGAGCTTGAGAAGTCGTTCCTCGCAACGCCAATGCGACGCATGTTGAGTGAAACACTTTATGACAGCATCGTGACTGCCGGGCATCTTTCGGATGTGAAGCATGTCGCTGGCAAGAACATGAAAACGACTTGGCGACTGACTCAAGTTGTAAAGCCAAACTCTGGTAAGCAAGGATTAGCTCTCACTGCCATGAAGCTTGAGCAGAAAATGGCCATGAATGCTCCGGCGATGACGAAGGACGATGAGCTTGCCCCGGGTGTCGATGTTGAAAAAGGGATTGAGCTCGACTTCGGCAAAGTCTTGGCAAAAGCAAAAGAAGACAACAAGGTTGAAGTCGAAGAAATGCGAGTGATGTCGAAGGAAGAAATCGAAGCCGAACGAATGCGGGCGCAAATGCAGACGCAACGTCGCGGCGTCGAGTACATCGACCGCTACGCCAAGGCAACATTCGACGACAATCCTCGATTCGGGTCATCGCTCCGCATGGCAAGTCCGGCTGTTCCGGAACACTTTCTACGCGTCTTCGGTCAAACAGATCGTGAGATTCTCGGTGAGACTCGCGACCATGCCCCCAACATGCGACAAGCGCTGATGATGCTCAATGGCACGTTGACTCATGAGGCGTCTCGCGTCGGCGAACTCGAAACGATGTATTCGGTCTTGGCCGAGAAGAAAGATTTGGACGCAGCCGTGCGACTGGCGTATCGCGAAATATTGACTCGCGAACCGTCGACAAACGAAGTGACAGAAGCAAAGTCGATCATCAATGCCAACAAAGATCTGTTGAATGGCATGGCCGATTTCCGTTGGATTCTGCTCAACTGCAATGAATTCCGATTCCTTCCGTAGCAAACGTGCTACGGCCGTTTGGTTGATCGCGATTAGATTCACTTATTCACTGATGTCTGGCTTGTCTGCCTGACAAACTTGTTTCAGAAAGGAACTCGACATGGGCTGCTTGGATTACCAACTGAATCGCCGAGCTGTATTGCAGGCGTCGATGGCTTCGATCCTCGGATTCTCAATGCGCGATTTGATTGCGTTTGGTGGAACGGACCACGCTCCGACGGCCGAACACGTCATTTTCTTCTGGAATGGCGGCGGTATGTCGCACATCGACACCTGGGATCCGAAGCCGGGCCGTCCCACAGGTGGCGAGTTTGACGCGATTGACACGTCTGTCGAAGGGGTCAAGATTTCGCAAATCTTCCCGGAAACCGCCAAGGTGATGCATCACTGCGCGTTGGTCCGCTCAATCGCTGGCACCAACGGCGATCACGGTCGCGGAACCTACCAATTGCAAACGAGCTACCAGCAAACCGCTAACCTGTTGCACCCAGGTTTTGGCTCGATCGTGACTCACGAGAAGAAGCAACTCGGTGATCTGCCCGCTTACGTCACGATCAGTGGCCGCGCTCCGAAGGCCGCCTATCTTGGTCAGAAATGCGAGGCGTACTTCATCGGTGCTCCTGGCGAGAAGGACCCGTACCTGTCGTTCCCGGAAGGGATCGCTTCGGCACGCGGCAATCAACGCCTCGAAGTGCTAGAAAAGTTCAACGGTCGCTTCGCTGAGAAGAGCAGTAACAAGGAATTGAAGTCCACACAGACTTCGATTGACGAGGCCCTCACGCTGATGCGCAGCCCAGCGCTCGCCGCGTTTGAACTCGACAAGGTTCCGACTTCACAACTCAATCGATACGGCGACACGCCGTTCGGTCGTGGATGTCTGACCGCAAAGCAGCTTGTTGAAACCGGAGTCCGATTCGTGCAGGTGAATCGCGGCGGCTTCGACACGCATATGAATAACTTCCCGGCGATGGAAGCTCATGGCGAAATCATGGACCCAGCAATCTCGTCGTTGATCACAGACCTCGCCGAGTCGGGCATGTTGAAGAAGACCCTGATCGTCATGCTTAGCGAATTTGGTCGCACTCCAAAAATCAACAAAGATGCTGGTCGCGATCACTGGGCCAACGTCTTCACCTGCTTCATGGCGGGTGGCGGCATCAAGGGTGGCACGGTCATTGGGACATCCGATGAAGACGGCTACGAGCCGAAGGACAATCCTGTGAAAGTTTCGAATCTTCACGCGACCTTCTGTCATGCTCTCGGCATTGATCCAGACAAGAAAGTCATGACTCCACTTCAACGACCATTCAAACTCGTCGAAGACGGCACTCCGATCAAGGAACTCTTCGCTTAGATTGAGCGAATATGATCACAATTAGATTCACGCGAGGCAGGTGCTAGCCTGCCTCGCGGCATTTTGTGCAATCGAGCTAACGGTTGCGTGCGAAATTCAAATCGCTTCCAGTGGCGACTATTTGTGAGTTTCGATGTAGGCGTCTGCATCGTATGTTGGTCACTGCTTTGTGTTGTTGCCGAGTGGCTCATGATGGGAAGTCATTGTTTGGCATACGAGGTAATAGAGCGACGCCATTTGAAATAGCTGATACGACCTCGCCGCCAAGATTTGTGCGTCGTGAGATTTATGCGATGCACCTTAAGTGTGTTGACGTTGAGTTGTCACTTCGTAGAAATGTTCTGAAAGCCGATTAAGTTTCATCGCCATTTATCTTCACCGTGACTTGATGAATCGATTTGCTATTCGGAAGAAGTTCGTTGACGTTGGCTTGAAATAGAAATACCGCAAGGAGGAGTTTGAGCGGCACAAGGAAGTGCGGTCGAACAACATTCGGAGACCTTTGCCGTGAAGCGTTTGTTTTGCCTGAGTGCATCCTGCATTTTTGCCGGCCTGCTAATGCTAAGTTCGGCTGTTAGCCAAGAGCCTGCGAAGAAGGACGAGACTGGTGTCTCCAAGGGATCGATCGTTGAGGATCGGGCGGCGAAGAAGTTGCTGGAGGCGGGTGACGCGCGATACGAAGCGGACGAGGTTTCCAAAGCTGTTGAGATCTGGCAATCGGTCATTGAGCGATACCCGCGCAGCAAAATTCGGTACGAAGCCTATATGAAGTTGGGGAACTTCTATCTTCAACGCGACCGCCAATACGACAAGGCGCGTGCTCAGTTCGAGCAAGTTTCGGTCGAGGAAAATCGCAACGAAGAGCAACGTGCCGAAGCAACGTTGAAAGCCGGAATTTGCTTCTATGAAGCACGAAATTTTGGCAAGTGTTTCCAAGTCATGCGTGATGTGATTGAGAAATTTCCCGTTAGTAAGCAGGTCAACGAGGCCTACTACTACATCGGGTTGGGACACTTTCAACTCGGTCATTACAGTCGAGCGATTCAAGCTCTTGAGAAAGTCGGGACGACTCTTTCCAGCGAAGAAGGAAAGGTCGAAAAGCTCGAAGCTGGCAAGCGTCTCTTCGTGAAGATTGAAGATGCTGACCTCGCGGCGATAGAGCCTGGCCAGTCCATCAAGGTGGAATGTATCGGAACTAGCGGCGACAAAGAGGTCGTTGAGTGCTTTTCCGTTGGACGTAATGTTCGCATCGCTCTCGGCAGCATTTTAACCAAGCTCGGCAAGCCACAGCTTGGCAATGGAACGCTGGAGTTGAAGGGGGATGACAACGTCGAAGTGTCCTATATCGACGAACAGACCGCCGACAAGCAATTCAATCGCAAACTACTTCACAAGGTAACGGTCGTCGGTAACGGATTGCTTTCGATCAACGACGGAGCATTCAAGGAAACGCTACGTGGTGTGGTTCTCGGGAAGACCGTCAACGTACAGATTATCGATGCCGACCGCGATCTGACTGATGCCGCAGATACGATACAGGCCGTGGTTGAAGTTGTACGTCCAAAGACCGACGAAGAAATTGAAAACGAAATCATCGCCGCAAAGAAAGATGGCAAAACGGTCGTGACCGATGATGACGGCGAACCGAAAATCGAACGATTCAAGAAGGTCGACAAAGTCGCGGTCACACTGACGGAAGTGAAGGTCGATACTTCGCTCGGTAAAAAGTCAGTGGATGACGAAGGTTCTGAGGAGAAGAAGCCGACCGCCGCGACATCGAAAGACTCAACGATCAATACGACCGCTGGTGCTCCGCCGACAAAGTCCGATGCGAAATCAGACCCCAAGGCCGCAACCGCTCCGGCACCAAACAGTTCGCCGAAGCCGGTTGTCGAAGACAACTCCATTCACTCTGGTGTGTTTCGAGTCACCTTGCCGCTCGTGAAAGCAGATGAAGTCGTTTCAACCGACGACACGCTTCAAGCGTTACCTGGGGACGTTGTCCGCATCAGCTACCTCGACCAAAAGAATACAGGGCTTGAAGCTCGCAACGCGTCCTTCGACGCAAAGTGTATTGAAGGAAATCTCGGTGGTGTGCGTGTCACAAAGGCGATGATTTCTGACCGTGAACTGCGAGTGCAGACCCAGCTCAAAACAGCCCACGCTCTGACCAATATCGGCAATCGTTACAAAGAATTCGGCCTGAAAAAGAATGCCGACGCGAAGTACGAGCAGGCACTCGATCTCTGCGAAGAGATCATGGCCGAAGCACAGAAGCTCGGCGGCAAGTTGCTCGAAGAGACCTACGTTGAGCTGTGGCAGATTTACTACCAAATGGACAAGCTCGAACTCGCCGCCGCAATGGCCGAGCGCTTGCAACGGGACTTCCCCAACAGCGGTTTCGTCGACGATGCGCTTCTGCAGTTGGCTGATGTTGCCCTGAAACAAAACAACTTCAATCGCGCAATCGGTGTTTATCAACGATTGGTCCAAATGCAGACCAGTCAGCTTCGAGGCGAAGCTCAATTCGGTATCGCTCAGTGCTATGACAAGATGGCCGATCAGCAAACCAACGATGCCGCGAAAGCTCAGCTCTTCGACAGAGCGTTTCAGGAATACAAGAGGGTCTTCGACAACTTTCCGGAAAGCGGTCGAGTTGGCGAAGCGGTCGCTCAAATGGCGAACTACTACTATCGCCAAAAGGATTACGCGCGTGCCGTGGATATCTTCGAGACCGTGCTTGAGAACCATCCGGACGCGAAGTTTCTCGACGTGATCCTGTTCAACTACGGCCGCTGCCTTTACCGCATGGACCGAAAGGCAGAAGCTCGAAAACGCTTCGATCAACTCATTGGTGACTACCCAGAAAGTCCGCTTGCTGGCGATGCCAAGAAGATCTCTGAAGCGTTGAATAAAGCGGACCGCGCCGCGGCGCCAAAAGGAAATTAGTTTCGGTCGGTGGATCGAGTCGTTGAGATCCACCTTTCGTTTTCCATGATCACCATTCAGGGTTCGGCAAGCTTCGTAAATACTTGCAAACTCTGTCTTGATAGGACGACTGAAATGTCACGATTGAATTCCTTGGCATTTGGAATCGTGTTCGCAATTGCGTCGGGGCAATTGGCATTTGCTCAACAGGCCAATGCACCAAGTCCGGCGAAGGTGGAAGATTCCAAACAGCTCGACGCCGTCTCACAGGAAGCGGCGAAACTGGAAGCGGATTTGAATAAATTTAAGGACTCATCGCCGGAAGCGGGTGAGTTGTTGGTGAAGCTTACCGACCTTTATCACTTGCATGGGCGAGCGTTTGGGTTGATTCGGGCGGGGCAGCGGTTTTCAGCTTCCCATCCGAGCGATCCACGAACTCAACCGGTGATGTTGAAGTTGATTGACGGTCTGGAGGCGATGTCTCGGCATAAGGAACTGACGGTTTCGATTCGGCAGTTCATTCAAAAGTACCCGCAGGCTCCGCAGAACCCGGAGTTGGAAGAGCGGCTGGCGAAGGCTCTCGATAAGTTGGGTGAGCGGCAGAAGGCGGCAGAGACTTATCGCGCGATGTGGAATCGACAGCCGAACGTCAACGGGCGGAAGTTCGGTGAGGCGGCGGTCACACGGTTCAATCAAGGATCGGTGCAGGAAATCTTTGACGGCAACGTGCTCGCCGAGGACATGCTCGACAAGCTGCCCGCCGGTGAGTTCACGAAGCTGCTGGCGGCCAATGCACATTATCGGTGGCGGCAGTACGGGCAGTGGGCCAAGGCGAATACGCTCGGAGCCAAAATGCTGGCCAAGGGCTTGCCGTACTCCCCGGAAGAGATTCGCGAACTGCAACGAATGCAGGGAGAGAACTTCATCAACCTTGGCCAATATGCGAACGCGGCGAATCATTATCGGCAGGTGCGAGCGATCCGCGATGACTGGTCCGCTTTGAATCAGCTCATCCTCTCGATGTACTACTCGCAAGCGAAAGCGGTCGAATTTGAACCGCTCGTCAACGAGTTCGACGCGAAGTATCCGGATCGTGAGGAGCGATTTGAGAAAAGATCTTTACTCGCGACCGCGTTGATTCGCGACGGCGACAAGGTTCGCGGGTTGGAGATGATCAAGCCGTTGTTGGCGTTTAACCCGTACATGAGCAGCATCGCGTCGGTCTTCGTACAGAACAGTGGCGCGGAACCGGCGCAATGGACGCAGGCGGAAGCGGTGCTTAAAGACGCTCTGGCTAAGAATCCGAAATACAACGCGTACTACTTGCGACATAGCCTCGCGCTGGAAATCTATCGCGACCGTTTGAAGGACGACGCCAAGGCCAAGGCAATGTGCCGCGAGTACCTGGACCAAGTGCCGGGCAACGACGGGCACACGTGGAACATTCTTTCGCACCTGTTATTCCAAGCGACGAACGACGCCGAGTTTCAGCAGGATGTACAGCGTTACCTGGCTGCTCGGCGGAAGAACCTGCACATGGCCAGCATGATTCAGTATTTGCAGTCTTACATCGACCAAGCAAAGCCCAACAAAGACCTGCAGGGCCGCGTCGCATATGCGCAAGCAGAACTTAAGAAACAGAACGACGAGCCGATCGTCGCCGCTTGGCTGAAGTGGACTCACAACATTTATCACGGCCCAGATGCTCAGATTCGAGCCACCTTGCGACAGAATCATCTCGCCGCATTGCCGGAACCGATGTGGGAGCAATTGATGGCCGAGGATGCTTATTACTTCCGCCACATCCCGCCCCAGGTCAAGCAGCGTGAAGAGTCTGCACGCACTTACTTGCAACTCGTGCAACGATTCCCCAAGAACCGGTACTACCTCGACGAGGCGTTGGGATCTGTCAGCGATTATGGACCGATTGAAATTAGCAAACAGATCTTCGATCTGTTTGTCGCTCAGGAACCGTTGCTGAATAACGCGGATCATTGGCGGCGTCTGTTCGTCATCGCCGATCAGCACAAGGATCAATCGCTGGCGAAACGAGCGCTTGAATATGTTCAGAAAGCACAAGCAAAATTCGGTAAGGAAAGTGCGGGCGCATCGGGTATCGGAGACGCGCTGACGCGACATCAACTCCTCGTGGAAGCGACCGCATATTGGCAGTTCGGTCGGACGCACGATCGGCAATCGTCCGAATCGTCACAATGTGCGTCGCGGCTTTTTACGCCACTGAAAACTCCTGATGAACGGATCGCGTTTGCAAATGAGATGTTGCAAACCAACACGCCCTACAACACCCAATACGCACAATGGGCCGCGATTGCCTATCTCGAAAAAGGTGACATCGACAGCGTCGAGCGAGTCGTTCGCGATGCGCTGACCAAGCAACAAGAGAAGACATTCCTCGCCGCCAACTGGGACGCATATCAGTGGTTCTACCTGCTCAATGGCGTGCGAACTCAGCCGGACAAGATGAAGGAATTGCCACTGTCGCAGAAGCAGCGGATCTATGCGTTGGTCCGCGACGTGAACTTCGATTGGGCTTCGTCGCAAGCACAAATCTACCATCTCGAAGGTCTGACTCCTGCTGAAGCAGCGCAAGTGACGCCAATGAAGCGACTGCTGATCATTGCCGATGCTGCTCGCAAGCTGTATCCCGACGCGACTCGCTGGGACATGCTGATGCAGGTTGCACAGACACAAGTCGGCAGCAAAGACTACGTCAGCGCGGCGACGTTGTTGACCGGTTTGCTGACGAACATTCCGCAAGTCGATGAGCCGCGCAAGACACTCGCACGTAACCTTGTAAGCCAGTGTTACACACGCATCGGTTCGGTCGGCTTGACGATCGATGAAAAGTCGCCGATCGCTCCGCTTTTGCAAGCGGCCATGTATCTGCGACTTGGTGACGAACGGCTTGCGCTTGAGTCGTACATGGCGAACAAGAAACTGTTCGACGACCATCGCGAAGAAGTCCCTGTCGATTTGATTCTCTTCGTCTGTCAAAACTTGACGGCGGCGGGTGGCAACGAAAACTTCGACAAGGTCGAAGATGTGTTGCGTGGCTGGCTCATCAAGAACGACATGAGCACAAGTTACGACGCACAAACGAAGGCGCAAGTGCAATTGTTGCTCGCAAAGACGTTCTTCAGTGCGCAGCGTTATGACGTCGCTCGCTCCGAATACACGACCGTTATCAACCGTTATCCGAACACGACGTTCTCGACCGAAGCCGAGTTTGGTATCGGCGAGACATTCATGGCTCAGAAGGTTTACGACCAAGCGGAGTCTGTCTTTGACAAATTGGCGACGAGTCGCGAAGCCGAAGTCGTCGTGCGAGCGGAGTTCTTGCGAGGTGTGCTCGCACATAGACGTGGCGATCAGGACGAAGCGCGTTTGATCTTCCGCAACGTGCTCGATCGAGTTCCGAATGTGGAACTGGCGAATCAAGCGCTCTTCAATCTGGCCGAGGTCTACGGGTCGGAAGAGCGATATATGGATCAGCTCAATCTGCTCCGCACGGT